>DATBMP010000004.1:0-7012 GCA_036554845.1 Pyrinomonadaceae bacterium | reverse complement strand
CGTGAGATTCCAGTCGCCCAACGCCTTCAAATCGACACTCGACACTCGTCGATCGTCAATGAACTCGTGTGAATATTGTCGATTGTCGATTGACGATTTGTTGTTGGTTCCAGGAGCCATGTTTTTCAATGCGCTCCCATTGTCGAGACCTTTGTCGTGAGATTCCAGTCGCCCAACGCCTTCAAATCGACACTCGACAATCGTCAATCGTCAATGAACTCAGTCTGCTACCAGTGGCCCATACGTGTCCGGTCGCCGATCGCGGAAGAACTGCCAGGTGTTTCTCACCTCTCGAATCAGATCAAGATCCAGATCGGCAACTACCAGCGCGTCCTGATCACGCGGCGCCTGGGCTATCAACTGACCACGCGGGTCGCAAAAGTAACTCTGTCCATAAAACTCGCCGATGTTCCAGGGCTGTTCGTGGCCCACCCGGTTGATTGCCCCAATGAAATAGCCGTTCGCAACAGCATGTGCCGGCTGTTCCAGCTTCCATAAATACTCGGACAATCCAGCAACAGTAGCTGATGGATTGAAAACGATCTCAGCTCCATTCAATCCCAGAATGCGAGCACCTTCAGGGAAGTGTCGGTCGTAACAGATGTAGACACCGATACGCGCATACGCCGTGTCGAAGGTTGGATAACCGAGGTTGCCCGGTCGGAAATAGAACTTTTCCCAGAAGCCGGGATTGACGTGAGGAATGTGGTTCTTTCGATACTTGCCAAGATATTTTCCATCAGCATCGATAACCGCGGCCGTGTTGTAGTAGATGCCCGTAATCTCTTCTTCATAGATGGGAACGACGATCACCATCCCGTGTTCTTTTGCCAGTTCCTGCATCAATCGTACGGTTGGTCCATCGGGAATCTTCTCTACGGCCTCGTACCAACGTGTCTGCTGCTCAGCGCAAAAATATGGAGTAGTAAAAACCTCCTGGAAGCAGAGGATCTTCACACCTTGTTCTGCGGCTTGCTCGATAAAAGAGAGGTGCTTCTCGATGTTCAGTCGCTTAATGTCTTCGATGGGCAAGTCGGTTGGGGCGGCATTTCTAGCTTGGATTAAACCGCATCTTACTGTGCGTGGCATGTGAATTCCTCAGTTCTGATTGGAAGTTTGTTCGAGTGGTTTCAGCGATTCCTGATCGGCTGAATTCTGGATTTCATCAGCAAATAGTAGATAACAAACCCAAGCGCGAAGGTGATAAACCATGCGTAAGTATACAGTGTGTCAAAGGAATTGGGTTGCGCAACCTGTCCACCTGGCGTCGTTGCAGCCCGAATAAAACCTGGCACCACAGGAGCAATAGCCAATACCAACGCCAACATTGCTCGCCAATTTATTCCCCCTGAATACGAGTACGCGCCGTTCGGGTCAAACAGGTCAACCAGACTCAGTCGCTGCTTGCGCAGGACCCAATAGTCACAGATCAGGATTCCCGCGATCGCGCCCATCAGGCCTGAATAGCCAATCAGCCAGGTGAAGATGTAGTTGCCCATCTCAGACATCAACTTCCAGGGCATCATCAGAACGCCGATCACCGCAGTTATTAGTCCACCCATTACGTAGGAGATCAGCTTTGGATTCAGATTTGAGAAATCATTTGAAGGTGAAACGACGTTGGCGGCCATGTTGGTGGTGAGTTGCGCGGCGAAGATGATCAGCGTAGCCAGCAAGATTATCAAAACACTATCGAAGCGCTCCATCAGTTTGACAGGCTCCGGTATTGCAACTCCGTAGATCAGCAGGGTTGCGCTTGTAACGGCAACGCCGATAAACGCGAACGCAGTCATCGTCAACGGGAGTCCTAGTGCCTGGCCCAACATCTGAGACTTTTGCGACCTTGCATAGCGGGTAAAGTCAGGAATGTTCAAGCTCAAAGTGGCCCAATAGCCGACTGAAGCGGTGAGGGATGCGGGAAAGATTTGCCAGAAGTTAGCACGTTGTTTTTGTAGCGCGGCAGATTCGGATAGGACCCGGCCCAATCCACCGGCTCGCCACGAGGCCCAAAACAAAAGAACAAGTCCACCAGCCAGCAGCAAAGGCGCAGACCACGTCTCGAGGTGCTTAATCCCTTCGATACCTTTCAGGATTATGAAAACCTGAATGGCCCAGAAAAGGAAGAAGGCAATCCAGGTATGCACCGCAACGTCCATCACAGTTACACCGCCGAACATGTTGGCCCAACGCGGACTGATAATGCTGAAGAGCGCATCGATCGCTGTACCGCCAATCCACGTTTGAATACCAAACCAACCACACGCAACGATGGCGCGCAAGATGGCCGGGACGTTCGCGCCGCGGGTTCCAAACGAAGCCCGACTGAGAACAGGAAAAGAGACGCCATACTTTGTTCCCGCGTGGGCATTGAGGACCATCGGGATCAGCACGATCGTGTTTCCCAACAAGATGGTGATCATTGCCTGCCACCAATTCATGCCTGCTTCGATAAAGCCCCCGGCAAGCGTGTAGGTTGTGATCACCACGCTCATGCCGATCCAGAGCGCGGCTATGTTCCAGGTAGACCAGGTGCGTTCTTTGATCGTGGTGGGTGCTAGATCTCTGTTCCAGAGTGGACTGGAAGAGACGTCCTGGGTTAGTTCCTCAAAATCCTGTTGACGTGATCTAATTTCAGCGGCGGAGTTCAGGGAGTTGGTGGCCATAAGTTGGAGCTTGGTCCCAGGTAGTACTCGTTTCTAAAAGCGCTACTCCAGGATGAAGGTTACGGAAACGTTTGCGGTTACTGAGATCTGACCTAACGCTACAGTGTCATCCACTCTTCCCGCTTCGCCACTATTTTGTATTACGTTCTGAGTCATCGCTCGACCTCCGTAACCAGACCACCAGCCGTAAGGCGAGTACCAACCAGATCCGTGTTCACTAATCCTATAGGCCTTGCCGATTTTTTGACCCAGGTCAGCTGCCAGCGCGAAGGCCTTTTCGCGCGCTGCCTTGATTGCCTGAGCGCGTGCTGCATCTCGGTGCTTTCGCAGGGCTGTGGTCCGGAACTGGACTCCATGAATATGAGTCGCCCCAGCTTCAAGTACCTGCGAGATCAACCTTTCAAATTTTGATGTGTCTTTAAGGGTGATTGCGATGGTCTTTCTGACGCGGTACTCCAGCGATTCCGGGTAATCAGAACCTCGCCGGTACCAGGGCTCGACACTCATGAAATCTGTCTGAATATGTTTGGCTTCAACTCCCAGCTGGCCGGCAGTTGTCAACACTCTCTTGACACGTTCGTCGTTCTGAATTTTTGATTGCTCGATGAGCTTATCCGTCGTCTCGACTCCCAAGGACAGGACCACCTCATCTGGAATGACCCGAATCTCCGCTTCTCCAGTTGTTGTAATCATTGCGAGGTTGGCCAGTTCGGGCGAGGAATACTGTGCGTGGGCGTTGGGGACTAGCGCAAGCAGAAACACCAATACTCCAATAATGCGTTTCATATTGTTCACTCCTGAGGTTTAGAAGGGTTTAGAAACGACCTAATACCGCTAGAGATTCACGCACGCGCCGCGTTTTAAGAACTGCCCATCACCCGGTTTGCCCTTGTACTGACCGTCGTCGATAACGACTTTTCCGCGAGAGAGCACGGTCTCGACAACTCCCTTAATCTTCTTACCTTCATAAGCGCTGTAATCAACATTCATGTGACTCGTTTTCAGTCCGAGTGTTTGCTCTTTCGCTGGATCAAAGATCACTATGTCGGCGTCAGAGCCTACGGCGATTGTCCCCTTCCTGGGAAACAGCCCGAACATTTTAGCAGCTGCGGTCGAAGTCAATTCCACGAATCGATTGAGACTGATCCTGTTTTCAACGACGCCCCCGTTGTAGATCAGTGGAACACGGTGTTCGACACCTGGCGCACCATTCGGAATCTTGGTGAAGTCGTTGAGACCGAGTTCCTTCTGTTCCTTCATACAGAACGGACAGTGGTCGGTGGAGATCACTTGCAGATCATCCATCTTCAGGCCCTTCCACAACTCCGCCTGGTTCGACTTTTCTCTGAGTGGCGGCGTCATAACGTATTTCGCGCCGTTGAAGCCGGACTCATCGTAGTTATCGAGAGAAAGGAACAGGTACTGGGGACAAGTCTCGGCAAAGGCGGGTATGCCTCGATCACGTGCCTCGCGGACCTGATTGAGGGCATCAGTACATGAAAGGTGAACGATATAAACAGGTGATTCTGCCATCTCGGCAATGGCGATTGCCCGGTGAACTCCCTCCGCTTCAGCAACTGTCGGTCGTGTAAGTGCGTGATACTTCGGAGCGGTGTGGCCCTTCTCTAGCGCGCGTTTGATTATCTCGTTGATGACAATTCCGTTCTCTGCGTGCATGCAGATCAGGCCACCACGTTCACCGGCGGCCGACATGGCACGAAAAATAGTAGCGTCATCGACGAGAAAAACACCGGGATAAGCCATGAAGAGTTTAAAGCTCGTGACCCCTTCATCCATGGCGGTGTGCATCTCCTCGACTTGGCTGTCTTCAAGCTCAGTCGTGATCAAGTGAAAGCCATAATCGATTGCGGTCTTGCCTTCAGCTTTCTGATGCCAGTTATCAATGCCTTGAATGAGCGACTCGCCTTTGTACTGGACTGCGAAATCGATAATTGAAGTTGTGCCGCCATGAGCTGCTGCAATCGTGCCGGTGCGGAAATCATCGGATGATTGAGTGCCGCCAAACGGGAGTTCCATGTGAGTGTGTGGATCGATGCCACCCGGAATGACGAGTTTGCCGGACGCATCGACCGTGTGATCGCACTCCATGTCGAGTTTGGCGCCAATGACGGAGATGGTTTCGTCTTCGATGAGGATGTCAGCGTTGTAATCGTCGACCGCAGTGATAATGCGGCCGTGCTTGATGAGAGTTTTCATAGTGTTCATTAAACCTCAGTGCAGCCTTTGCATCTCGACACAAAGTCGGAGACACAAAGACTGCACAGAGAAAAAGGGTCAGCAACTCTATTGCGGAGCCAGCTCGGATGTTAGCAGTGCGCCATTCATGCGAGGCAAGACGGCGGTAACTTTGACAACTTGCCGAGTGTCCTTGGCAATCCAAACGGTTTGCTTGTCAGACTCGTTATCTGCCGCAACAATTTCAACCTTGAAGGCGTCAAAAGTTCCCGCTGGAACGGTCACCTTTTCCGAACCAACCACTTTCATGTGTTTGAGTTGTGGCTTCTGACTCATCACATCCAGGTTGCGGATTCCCACGCTGTAACCATCTACCAACGGTAATGCACCGATGACTTCATAAGCGCCGGCACCGTCAGCCAGAACCTGACCGCCAAGATCAACATCGATCGGTTTCGCCTGACCATTCATGGTCATGGTACCGGTGGCCCTGTTCCCGTTCATGTTGACTTCGACAGCGACTGGACCTTGCTTAATCCAGCGATGCTTCAAAAGCAGACTGCCTTTTTCATAGACCGACTTGTCAGAAATCTCACCTTGCGGTGTTTGCGCGACTGAGTTGACGGTCCAGGCACCATTCTCATCTCTAACTTCTGTCTTCATGGTTAACGGCACCGTTTGACCGGCAACGGCAATAGATGCCTTGTAACTGGAGATGCCGACTTGCAGGCCCTTAGCCGGCTTTAGAACTTCGGTGTTGGCTTCACTCTTCTTCGGCAGCGTCACGACTTTAGGGTCGACTGTGATCTCGCCGAGTCGCTGAGCGACTGCCGGAGTCATACTCTCCTGAAAACGTCCACCGAGATGCTTGGCGAGAAACTTTTCAGCACTGGCAAACATCGCCATGTTGTTAACCGGACGAGCAAATCCGTGACCTTCATCAGGAGCAACGAGGTACTCAACCGGGAAACCTCTGTCTCGCAACGCGATCACTATCTGATCCGATTCTCTCTTGTTCACGCGGGGATCATTTGCACCCTGGACCACTAACAACGGTGTCTTAATCTTGTCAGCCGAAGTTAGCGGTGATTGTCGCATCAGTTGGGCCTTGCCCTCAGCAGTGTTGGGATCACCCATGCGTTCGTAGAAGAGTTTGCGGATCGGTTCCCAATAAGGAGGAATCGACTCTAACAAAGTGATGAGATTTGACGGAGCAACAATAGCAACACCCGCGGCGTATACATCGGGAGTAAATGTAACGCCCGCTAAGGTTGCATAACCGCCGTACGAGCCACCCATAATGCCGACTCTCTTGGGATCGGCGATTCCTTCGGCGATCAAATACTTCGCACCCCAGGTGACATCGTCCTGCATCTTCTGGCCCCACTCTTTGTTGCCGGCGTCGATGAATTTCTTGCCGTATCCGGTCGAGCCACGGAAGTTAGGCTGCAAAACAGCATAGCCACGATTGGCGAGAAACTGGGCAAAGCTGTTGTAGCCCCAGTTGTCTCTGGCCCATGGACCACCGTGCGGAACGATGATGGCCGGAAGGTTCTTGGACGCTCCTTTAGGCAGCGTCAGATAAGCCGGAATTTCCAAACCATCTGATGACTTGTACCGAACCGGCTTCATTGGAACCAACACATCGCGCGAAAGTTTCTCGCGAATACGATACTGCATCGTCAACTTCTTCGATTGACGGTCGAACAGATAACGTTCGCCGGGTTCGGTGTCGCTGTAGGCAGTCACCAACCAAAGTCGTTCGTCCCTGGTTGAATTGCCAAAAGCGAGTTCCTTACCGGGAAGTTTTTTCTGAAGCAATTTGTAGTCAGCTTCGAACGCTTTGTCTTTCCAGTAAGTGCGTGTTCGTTCATCGGTGTAAGTGGTAGCTATTAGGTCTTCACTCAATTCAGAAAAGGAAGCGCCACTAAAGTCAACCCGCTTCATTGGATCCGACTCGACGAATTCTTCCGCGCCAGTGGCGGGGTTGAATAGGACGAGCTTTGTCAGGTCGGTGTCTGTTCCTTTGTTAGTAAGGAAGTAAACCCTTGAACCATCTTTGTGATAGCGAATCACACCACAGCTCTCAAAAACACTGCATGAGTAGACCTTGGTGAAGCCTTTGTCATCGACGCGAAGAATTTCGGTATCGC
>DATBMP010000549.1:0-8222 GCA_036554845.1 Pyrinomonadaceae bacterium | reverse complement strand
TGATCGCAGCGTTACGATTGAGGTTGATAAGAAAGATGCCGATGGAAACGTCGTTACCGATTCCCAGGGCAATCCGGTCAAAGAAACACAAGCTGTGACTGAACAAACGATTGCTCAGGGACCAGCAGCTTCGCAGATTGCGATTAAGCAGCTCGGCACCAACGGTGGTGGGTTTTTCAACGTCAACTCATCACATCCGTTTGAAAACTCCACTCCGTTTTCAAATTTCTTGGAACTCTTTGCGATTCTCATTATCTCGGCCGGGTTTACGTACACACTTGGTCGAATGGTGAACTCGCAGAAGCATGGTTGGGCAGTATTTGCTGCCATGTCGTTCTTGTTCTTTGTGGGTCTTATCGTCGCGTACTGGGCTGAGGCGAAAGGTAATCCGATTTTCCCTCAGGGAGTTGATCAAGTTGCCTCGGCTTCACAGTCGGGCGGAAACATGGAAGGTAAAGAGGTCCGGTATGGAATTGCCAACTCCGTGCTGTGGGCCACAGCGACCACGGATGCTTCGAACGGCAGCGTCAACAGCATGCACGACTCCTACACGCCATTGGGAGGCCTCGTTCCGCTGACGAATATTTTACTCGGCGAAGTGATCTTCGGTGGCGTTGGCGCAGGTATGTATGGCGTGCTGGTGATGATCGTGCTTTCGGTTTTCCTTGCCGGGTTGATGGTCGGGCGCACGCCCGAATACCTCGGTAAAAAGATTGAATCGTACGACGTGAAGATGGCGATGTTGTACGTGCTGATCTTTCCGCTATCAATCCTTGTGTTGACGGCCATTTCAGTGCTCTCAGATTCCTTTGGCTTGACGTCGTTGAACAACAATGGCCCACACGGCCTGTCGGAGATTCTTTATGCATTTACTTCCGGCACTGGTAACAACGGTTCGGCATTCGCGGGATTAAACGCCAATACGTACTGGTACAACACCACCATCGGCATCGCGATGTTAGTGGGCCGTTTCTTGATGATTATTCCGATGCTGGCGATTGCCGGCAATCTCGGACGCAAGAAAGCGGTTCCGCCGTCGCTGGGCACCTTCCCGGTGACAACGCCGCTGTTCGCGACGCTCCTGGTAAGCGTGATTTTGATTGTGGGCGCACTGACATTTTTCCCAGTCTTGAGTCTGGGTCCCATTGTTGAACATTTCCTGATGAATGCAGGAAGAACCTTTTGAGTGAATTATGGCTACCACAAAAAAACAGGCAATTTGGGACGCAAAGATCGTCAAACGAGCGATTGGTGATTCGTTTGTAAAACTCAATCCACGCACCATGATGAAAAACCCCGTCATGTTCGTGGTTGAGGTCGGCAGCGTTCTGACCACTCTTCAGTTGATCCGCGGCATCATTTCACCGGTCCCCGGTGTCACCCACACAGGGTTCGAGCTTCAGATCACATTGTGGCTGTGGTTCACGGTGCTCTTCGCAAACTTTGCCGAGGCAATGGCTGAGGGTCGTGGTAAGGCCCAGGCCGACAATCTGCGAAAGTCGAAGACTGAGACGATTGCGCACCGAGTGATCTCCGCCGGCAAAACAGAAGACGTACCGGCGCCGAAATTGCGCAGAGACGACGTGGTGATAGTTTCTGCCGGCGAATTTATTCCCGGAGACGGCGAAATCATTCAAGGGGTCGCCTCCGTAGATGAGTCGGCTATCACCGGAGAGTCTGCTCCCGTAATTCGTGAAGCTGGCGGGGATCGTTCTGCGGTGACTGGAGGCACGCGGGTACTTTCAGATCAAATCCGGGTGAAGATCACGTCGAATCCCGGCGAGACTTTCATCGATCGAATGATCGCACTCGTCGAAGGCGCTGAGCGCCAGAAGACACCTAATGAGATTGCGCTGAACATTTTGCTAGCAGGCTTGACAATCATCTTCCTGCTCGCAGTGGTGACGTTGCAGCCGTTTGCGATTTACTCGAGCGCGCCGCAAACAATCTTTGTTTTGGTGTCACTCCTTGTCTGTCTGATTCCGACGACCATCGGAGGATTGCTGTCAGCCATCGGTATTGCGGGCATGGACCGGCTGATTCAACACAACGTTCTTGCGATGTCGGGTCGTGCGGTTGAAGCCGCGGGCGACGTCAACACTCTGCTCCTGGACAAGACCGGCACGATCACGCTCGGCAATCGGCAGGCAACGGCTTTCCTTCCGTTGCCCGGTGTGAACGAAACAGAATTAGCTGAAGCAGCGCAACTGTCGTCGTTGGCGGATGAAACACCGGAGGGTCGCTCGATAGTGGTCTTCGCGAAAGAGAAATACGGCCTTCGTGGCCGAGAGCTCGCACCGCACGAGGCGACCTTTGTGCCGTTTACCGCGCAAACGCGTATGTCGGGTGTTGACTACGACACGAGAGAGATACGCAAAGGCGCCGCCGACGCGATTGCAAAATATCTCGGTGGCAGTGGCGGCCACCTGAATGGCGAGCTAAACGCGATTGTCGAACGCATTTCGCGCGAAGGTGGCACGCCATTGGTCGTTGCCGAAGATCGTTTGCCGCTCGGCGTTATTGAACTGCGCGACATCATCAAGGGCGGAATGATTGAGCGATTCAATCAGATGCGCCAGATGGGCATACGCACCGTCATGATTACCGGTGACAATCCATTGACTGCCGCCACCATCGCGCGTGAGGCGGGAGTCGACGATTTTCTGGCCCAGGCGACGCCGGAAGACAAAATGGCCCTGATCAAGCGCGAGCAGGAAGGTGGCAAGCTCGTCGCAATGACCGGCGACGGAACTAACGATGCCCCAGCGCTGGCCCAGGCGGATGTTGGCGTGGCCATGAATACAGGGACTCAGGCAGCGAAAGAAGCGGGCAACATGGTGGATCTCGACTCGAACCCCACCAAGTTGATCGAAGTCGTCGAAATCGGTAAGCAGCTTCTGATTACTCGTGGCGCTTTGACAACGTTTTCCATTGCGAACGACGTGGCAAAATATTTCGCCATTATTCCGGCAATGTTTGCCACGCTCTATGCAGCCACCGGCACCTTAAATGGTCCTCTGTCTGCGTTGAACGTCATGGGATTGAAAACAGCGGAGTCAGCCATACTGTCAGCGGTGATCTTCAATGCCTTAATCATCATTGCTCTGATTCCTCTTGCTTTGCGAGGAGTGAAATACCGTCCGCTAAGTGCCGCGGCGCTGTTGCGACGCAATCTGTTGATTTACGGACTGGGAGGAATTGTCGCTCCGTTCATCGGCATCAAGATTATTGACATGATTATTCACACTATTGGGCTGGCGTAGTGAGGGAAGGAAGTATGAAGAAAAATCTTGTAACAGCAGTTTTAATGACGCTTGTGACCACGGTGCTCCTGGGCTTGATTTATCCTTTAGTTGTTACCGGCCTGGCCCAGGTAATTTTTCCCGATAAGGCAAACGGGCAACTGATCCGCCACGCGGATGGTACCGTCATTGGTTCACGCATCATCGGCCAACCCTTTGTTGGGCCAGGCTACTTCCATTCACGTCCCAGTGCTGCGGGCGCTGTCGGCTATGACGCCGGCGCTTCTTCCGGGTCAAACCTTGGTCCAACGAGCCAGAAACTCATGGATCGCGTGAAGGCTGATGTCGAAAGGCTACAGGCCGAGAACCCGGGAAAATCAGTACCTGTTGATCTCGTAACCGCATCCGGTTCCGGACTCGATCCACACATCTCGCCCGCGGGCGCAGAGTTTCAAGTGGCTCGTGTTGCCCGAGACCGAGGTATCTCTGAGGATGAAGTGCGCCAGGTAGTTAAAGCTCATACTGAAGGACGGCAATTCGGTTTTTTGGGTGAGCCGAGAGTGAACGTTCTTGAGCTTAATCTGGATTTGGACAGTAAATACCCCATGAAGAAATAGACTTGGTGCTTTGTTCTTTGAGCTGGATGCTTTGACTGGGTAAGTCAAAAATAGAAAGAACAAAGTACAAAGCTTTCAGACCAAGGTTCATGAATCCGAACGGCGGCCGGCCAACGCCAGAATCTCTTCTCGCAAAGCTCCAGGGCGGCGAGCGAGCCAATCTACGTGTCTACATCGGCGCCGCCCCCGGTGTAGGCAAAACCTATCAAATGCTCGAGGACGCTCACCTGCTCAAGAAGCAGGGAGTGGATATTGTAGTAGGCATCGTTGAGCCTCATGGGCGCGAAGACACCAGGGCCCTGATCGGGGATCTGGAATGTGTGCCCTTGCGACGGATTGAATATCGCGAGGTCACGCTGGAAGAAATGGATTTAGAGGCCGTTATCGCGCGCCATCCTAACGTGGCGATCGTAGATGAACTGGCCCACACGAACGTTCCCGGCTCAAGGAATCGAAAACGTTATCAGGATGTTCTCGACCTGCTCGATGCGGGCATCTCCGTAATCACCGCGGTAAATATTCAACATCTCGAGTCTCTCAATGACGTTGTCAGCCGTACTACAGGCGTGCGCGTGCGCGAAACGGTGCCGGATCACTTTCTGCGACGCGCAGATGAAGTAGTTAACGTCGACGTTTCCGTCGATACGCTGCGTACGCGGCTGCGACAGGGAAAGATTTACGACGTGGTCAAGATCGAACAAGCGCTCAATAACTTTTTCCGCAAAGGGAATCTCTCAGCGCTGCGCGAATTGGCGTTGCGTCAGGTGGCAACTGATCAAGCAACGAAGGCTCATGATTACAGGGAGCGCGAAGGACTGGAACAGGCTGTCATCCCTGAAAAAGTTATGGTGGCGATGGCTTCGCGAGGTAGCGCCAAGAAGCTATTGCGTACGGGCTCTCGCATAGCAGGCCGTCTGGCGAGTGACTGGTATGCGGTTTACGTTGAGACGCCTAATGAAGAACCAGGACGAATCAAACCTCAGGCTTACGCAGCCCTTCAGGAATACATCAGGTTTGCCGAGGAACTCGGGGCCAAAGTCGTTCGCTTGAAATCCCGGAACGTCGCGGATGCGTTGATTAGTTTTGCGAGGCGCGAGGGTATCACCCATGTTGTTTTTGGTCAGACGTCGCGTTCTCGCTGGGACATTCTGTTTCACGGTTCGATCATCAACCGTTTTCTGGCTGAGGTGCGCGATGCAACCGTTCAGGTAGTGCCCCTGGATATTTATGACCGCCCTGCACCACAGCGAGAGCGTGCGAGTTCAGATGAACATGACTTGTCGTGAGTAATGCTAATGAGTTTAAGAAGCAAACTTCTATTCGGTTACCTGATCTTCGTTGCAGCACTGGTTGTGCTTGGCGCATGGGGAGCCTGGCGTCTGCGTGAAATGGGCGGCGTTTCGCGTCGGATCATTTCCAACAATTATGATTCTGTAGTTGCTGCGCAGGAGATGAAGGAGAGTCTTGAACGTCAGGATTCGGCGGCGCTGTTTGCACTTCTTGGCGCACACGACAAAGCAGTTATGCAACTGCGCGAACACCGGGCGCGATTCGATCAGAATTTACAAAAGGCAGCGAACAATATAACCGAGGTGGGTGAGCCGGCCGCGATTGAGACGATTCGAACGGACCGCGACACCTATTACCAGATGTTCGACGCTTTCATGAGCCGTATTGAAGCCGCGAAAGCTTCACCGGTGACTCAGGTCGAGCGGCGTGAAGAGATCTCAGAACGAGAAGACTATTTCACGCGTCTCGAACCGCAATTCAATAAGCTGCGCGCCGAGTGTGAGCATCTGCTGCAACTGAATCAACGTGCCATGCTCGCGAAATCGGAAGCGGCTGCTGGAGTTGCCCAACTCTGGTTCTACCGGACTCTTTTGATCGCCGGTGTTTTGGTAACCGCCGGTCTCTATCTCGCTTTCTTTCTGGCAAAGCGCATTATTGAACCGTTGCGACAGTTGACCGCGAGCACGGCAAAGATTGCCGGTGGAGATCTGAACGCCAAAGTTCCTGTAACTTCGCGTGATGAGGTTGGCATACTCGCTGCCGAGTATAACCGCATGGCCGAACGCATTCGGCAACTGCGTAACTCTGATATGGGCCAACTGATGATCGCCCAACAGACTACCGAAGCAGCCATCGACTCTCTGTACGATCCAATCATTGTGACGGACGGCGAAGGCCAGGTAACCAAACTCAACCCTGCGGCGGAGGAGATATTCGGTTCCGAGAAGGAGAACGCAGGTAAGCACATTGGCGAGGTCGCGCGTGATGTGCGCATTGCAGGTGCTGTTGCGGAAGCGATCGAGTCGCAGCGTCCGGTAGCTGCCGAGGGCATGGCGTCAGTCCTGCCACTTGCTGTTGATGGCTCGGAGAGGGCATTTCGCCTTAGGACAACACCGATGCGCGATAACGGCAGTCGCTTACTCGGCGCGGTCACGCTGCTCGAAGACATCACTCATCTGCGTGAGCTTGACCGTCTCAAGTCAGAGTTCATAGCCACCGCTTCACATGAACTGCGCACTCCGCTGACGAGTGTGCAGATGGGTGTCCATCTGTTGTTGGAAGGCGCGGTGGGAGAGTTGAACGATAAACAAGCAGAAGTTCTTAGTGCGTGCCGGGAAGGTTGTGAGCGCCTGGACCAGTTAATGCGAGACTTGCTTGATCTTTCCCGGATTGAAGCCGGTGAGAGTCAGCCGGCGCTCAAGCCGGTACGAATCCGCGAGTTCATCATTAACGCAACTGAAGATTTGCGGCCACAAGTGGAATCGAAGGACCTTGCCTTCAACATTCTGGTTCCCGTAGGGCTTCCTGATGTGAAGATCGATCCGTCACAAATTGAACGGGTCCTGGCAAATCTGGTGGTTAATGCGATCCGCTACACCAAGCAAGGTGAGATCCGAATCGGAGCTGAACCTCGCGGTAATTACATCGCAGTCTGGGTTTCCGATACCGGAACGGGAATCCCTCAGGAGTATTTGCCACACATCTTCGACAAGTTTGTCCAGGTGCCCGGGGCAGCGACGGGTGGTGCGGGATTAGGTCTGGCAATTTCACGATTAATCATTGAGGCCCATGGCGGACAGATCAGCGCCCAGTCACAGTTAGGACACGGATCGACTTTCACTTTTACGTTGCCTGTTGAGCGTTGAGAAATTAAAGGAGTGCTTACATGCCTGGCCGCGTCCTCATTATCGACGACGAAGAAAATATCCGCCAGATGCTTCGGCTGACTTTGGAGGCAGCGTCGTACGACGTCGGTGAGGCCGAAAACGGTATGGAAGCATCCTTCCTTCTGAGCTCCGATCCTGACTGGAACGTGATCTTGTTAGACCAAAGATTGCCCGTGGTGGAAGGAACAGAAATCCTGCCGCGCCTCAAGGTGCTCGCTCCATCAGCGCGCGTGGTGATGATGACCGCCTATGCTTCAGTCGAACTTGCTGTTGAGGCGATGAAGCTGGGAGCCACGGATTTTTTGCGTAAACCGATGACGCCTCAAGTAGTACGCAATGCCGTCGCGGCGGCACTCCACAATGAAAGTGAAACAGATGAGGCAAAACGTAAGCCAATCACTAGTCTGAACGGATTTACCGTCCTGCGCGGTTCTGACCTCGGCAGAGCACTGCCGCAACTTCCAAATGAACGGCGATTCGTCGTCAAAAAACCTGATGGCCGAGAGCAGGAAGTTGTGGTCGAGATTGCTGACCGTGCATTTCGACAGGCCCAACAAGCGGTCGAAAGTCAGGCCATTGACGAGGATTTCTGGACGACACAGGCTGAAGAGTTCCTCAGCGATTTCATTTGGAATGACGGAAGCGTACCGGGCAGCAAGCTCATTTTAAAAGATGTCGATCATGAAGCGCTGGAAAAGCTGGTCCAACAGAAAGACAGGAATGACCAAACGAATTCTGATCATTGATGACGAAGAGCACATCCGTCGCATGATGCGGCTCGCACTCGAGGCCACTGGATATGAAGTTGGCGACGCTCAGGACGGACCTGAAGGTGTGAAGCTCTATGGTGAGGGATCTAACTGGGATGGCGTTGTATTGGACCAGCGAATGCCCGGAATGGATGGTCTCGAGACCCTAAACCGGATCAAAGAAATTAATCCGGAAGCGCGGGTTGTTATGGCAACAGCTTATGCGTCGATCGAGCTTGCCGTCGACGCAATGAAACTCGGCGCGACTGATTTCGTACGCAAGCCACTGACTCCCGATGTCTTGCGAAACTCTGTCGCAGCCGCATTAGCGAAACCAGCTGTCTCGACCCGTGACGCTGTAACTCCCACCCTACCAGCTCCACCTCTGCCAACCCAGACCATAACCATGAACGGCTTCACGATCTTCGACGACAACGA
>DATBMP010000521.1:0-4382 GCA_036554845.1 Pyrinomonadaceae bacterium | reverse complement strand
TCAGCATGCTGCTGCACCGGTTCCCAAACATCGGAAAGGTCTACGTCACAGTCCGTGCCCGGTCGCAGGAAGAGTCCGAGACCCGCTTCTGGAATAACGTGATTATTGCACCACCCTTCGATCCTTTGCGCGAACGATACGGCAGCGCCCTCGAGGGCTTTATTCGCGACAAGGTGGTCGTGCTTGGAGGAGACATCGGCGATACGAATCTCGGCTACACCGAAGAAGAAGCACAGCGAGTCGCCGACGATATAGATGTGGTAATCAACAGCGCTGGTAACGTCACCTTCAATCCGACGCTTGAAAGCGCACTGCGAACCAATGTTGTCGGTACCCAGAACGTCATCGCCTTTACCAAGCGGATGAAACGTCCTGCCCTGGTCCATGTTTCAACCTGCTTCGTCGCCGGCAATCGTTCTGGCGCGGTCTGGGAAGGCGATCCGGTTATCGGCTACTTCCCTCGCAAGCACGAATTGCCAGGCGTTGAATTTTCTGTCGAACAAGAGATTAAAGACTGCGCCAAGCTTTCGGACCGAGTTAAAGAGGAAGCTCGCGACGCCATGATGGCCGCGCGCTTTCGTGATCTCGCTCGCAAACGTTTGCAGGAAGAAGGCCGAGATCTCGACGATCCTGACGCACTGGGTTTGGCAGTCGCACGTGAACGAAAGGTATGGATTCGAACGCGCCTGACTGAATTGGGAGTTGAAAGATCCGGTTGGTGGGGTTGGCCCAATATCTACACTTATACAAAGTCGTTAGGCGAACAGTTGGTCGCAGCAGAAACGGATATAGTTCGCAGCATCGTTCGGCCGAGTATCGTTGAGTCGGCAATGTCCTATCCCTTCCCCGGATGGAATGAAGGTTTTACAACTACCGCGCCGATTATTTTTCTCGTTCTTAAGGGCCAACAAAAACTGCCCGCGAACGACAAGTTGATTCTTGATATCACACCCGTTGATCAAGTTGCCTCGGTGATGCTGGCTGTCGCCGCACAGGCGTGCGTTGAAGAACCTCGGATGGTCTATCAAGCTGCAACCGGCGATTCGAATCCCAACAACATGGAGCGAATTATCGGGCTCGTCGGTCTCTTCAAACGGAAGCACTTCCAGGAGAAAGAGACGGGAGTGAAGCTACTGAATGAGATTGTCTCGAGGATGGAGCCACGTCCCGTTTCCATGCCCCATTTTGAAAAAACATCGATGCCAAAGTTCAATGCCGCGGCAAAGAAGGCCTCAACGCTTCTCGATAAAGCACGGCCTCGCTGGGGTGGAGGACGAGTGGTTGAAGTTATTGACCGTCTGAAGACCAGTGTTGAGCGTGTCGAAGAGATCACCCGAGAGACAACCGAAGCATTCGAACTCTTCCGGCCGTTCACGATCGATAACGCATATGTGTTTCGTGCCGACAATATCCGTTCGCTGTTCGAAAGGATCAGTGAAGACGAGAAAGCTCTGTTGACCTGGCATCCGGAGAAGTTCGATTGGTACGACTACTGGCTGAACACTCATCTGCCTGGTTTGAAGAAATGGGTCTTTCCGACATTGGAAGACGAGATGCGCGCGCAACCGAAACGCATCTACACCTATCGTGATCTCATCGAGTTGTTTGAGACGTCGACGAAGCGTCACGCCACTCGCGTCGCCATGCGCATCGAACGCGACGGTCGCAAAGAACAGTACACGTATGCAGACGTGCGTGAACTCGCAACGCGCGCAGCCGCATTTCTGGCGAGTGAGGGTATCAAGCCCGGCGACCGCGTCATGCTCGTAAGTCACAACGCGCCTGAGTGGGGCATGACTTACTTTGGCGTGTTGAAAACGGGCGCGTCCTGCATTCCTGTGGATCCTGAGAGTGCAATTGAAGAGATCGTGAATTTTGCCCGGGCAGGCGACGCCGCGGCAATCATTCTGAGTGAGAAGCTCAACGAAGAACACGACAACCTGCGTGAAAGATTAACCAAAGCAAACCTCACAACCCGTGTTTGGACGTTTGATGATCTTTTCGAACTGACGGACGAACAGACTGAAGACCAACGCATTGCACTCTTGCCGGAACGCGTGCATGCACAGACCGTTGCGTCATTGATCTTCACATCGGGCACCACTGGTCGGCCCAAGGGTGTGATGCTGTCGCACCGTAACTTCACCAGCATGGTCTCAATGTTGTCGTCAGTTTTTGACATGACAACGAAGGACGGTGTGCTGTCCGTGTTGCCGTTGCACCACACGTTCGAATTCTCAACCGGTTTCCTGACACCCCTCAGTCGTGGTGCACAAATAACTTACTTACCCGAACTGACGTCCGACGCGCTCGCAAAGGCAATAAAGAATGGCCACGTCACCGGCATGGTTGGAGTACCAGCTTTGTGGGAATTGCTGCATCGCCGAATCACGACGAAGTTTTACGAACGCAGCGATTGGATCGGTCGCACTGCGGAATCACTGATGCAGGCCAACGCCTGGTTGCGCGATAAGACGCCGCTCAATCTTGGCCCATTCCTGTTCTACCCGATTCATGAAGGACTCGGTGGACGCATTCGCTATTTCATCAGTGGCGGATCGGCCCTCGGTGCGAAGGTACAGCGCGATTTTCAGGGATTGGGTTTCACTATTCTTGAAGGTTACGGGTTAACAGAAGCATCGCCTGTGTTAACGGTTACCAGGCCTGAGAACCGCATGCTTGCCGGAACCGTCGGCAAGCCATTGCCGGGCGTTGAAGTGAAGATCGCCAATCCCGATCCCACCGGAGTGGGCCAGGTAATCGCGCGTGGTCCAAACGTGATGCTCGGGTACTACGCCAACGAAGAAGCAACGCATGAGGCGCTGGTCGAGCGCTGGCTCTATACCGGTGACCTCGGAAAGATCGATGACGAGGGAAATCTCTATCTCGTCGGCCGGTCGAAAGAGATCATCGTCGACACCAACGGAAAGAATGTCTATCCGGATGAACTCGAGGAGATCTACGAGAACTCTCCATACATCAAGGAACTAAGCATCGTTGGTCTGCCTGACGCGCACGCGGAAAAGGTCGCCTGTCTGGTGGTGGCCGACGATGAATACGATATCGCCTTGTCGCGCGATCAACTGCGACGCAAGGTGGAGGAACACTTCCGCGAGATCTCAGCCGGCATTCCTTACTATAAGCGAGTGAAGGTTCTTCACTTCACGGAGATCGAACTGCCCAGGACGGCCACCCGGAAAGTAAAACGAAACGAAGTGCTTCAGATCATGGAAAGGCTGGAAGAGACGCAGAAGTCGTCTAAAGTGGTTGTGGGACACGAGCCTGCCGATGCTGATGCAAACTGGTTGATTGGAATCGTTGCTAACGTTTCGAATCGGCCGCGATCGGAGATCTCGCTGCTCTCGCGCTTGCCCGATCTTGGCTTTGACAGTTTGATGTTTGTTGAACTCGCAACCGCGATCGAACATGCAGGCGGCTCAATCTCCGCGCCCGAACGCTTGAATGAAGTGCAGGACATAAACGAATTGCTCAGCGTCGTGAATCGTCGCGGCGGCGCTTTCAAACAGGAAACAACGACGCGCGCTCGTGAAGACATCAAGAGTGATGGCGAGATTCACGTGCCCTCGTTTGTTCGCGTTGCCGGCAACAAAGCTGCTGATGTCTTACAGAAACTTTTCTACGACCAGTTTCTCAACACTAAGTACGAAGGCAGATCGAACATCCCGCCGCACACAAACTTCATTGTTGCGGCCAACCACTGTTCGCACCTCGACATGGGCCTGACGAAGATGGCGCTGGGCGAAGCCGGCAAGGACATGGTCGCGCTGGCAGCCGCCGACTACTTCTTCGATAACAAGTACAAGCGCGCGGTGATGGAGAACTTTACCAACCTTGTTCCGATGGAGCGCACCGGGTCGCTGCGACAGTCGTTACGGCATGCCCGATCGTTTCTGGACCACGGCTACAACGCGCTGATCTTTCCTGAGGGAACTCGATCGATGACCGGAAAGATGGCTGACTTCAAACCGGTGGTCGGATACCTGGCACTGGCCTCGCGCGTGGGAATCCTGCCGATGTACCTCGTGGGGACATACGACGCGATGCCGAAGGGATCGAACATCATCAAGTCTCGCGACGTGGGGGCGCGCATCGGGCGATATCTCGACATTGAAGAGTTAGAAGACCTGACGAAAGGGATGGCACGTGCGGAAGCGTACCGGTTGATTGCGGCGCTGGTCAGACACGAGGTTGTGAATCTACGAGACGGAACGCGGAATGAGTTTGACGCGAGCGGTCTCCGCAAACGATGGAAAGCAGAGCGCCGCGCCGCGCGTGCAGATCTGCACGCTGAACTCGTGACGTGATCTTGGAGTGCGGTGGCAAGCGCAGCGAGACACCGCTTTGGATTCTCACCTAACGCG
>DATBMP010000476.1:0-6887 GCA_036554845.1 Pyrinomonadaceae bacterium | reverse complement strand
ACTGATGGTTGGGCTCGCGTTGGCTGCTTCAGTCGAGATACCCAGGCTCATGACAATCCAGTCAACTGAAGATGCCGCGCATTACACAAATTTACCTGTTCTGGTTTCAGTTCCAGAGCTCCTGACACCGCAGGAAGCCCGCGCAATTCCAAGGCGGCGACGACTGTTACTGGCCGCGGGAGTAGCTGTGACGATCGTGAGCATCCCGGTGCTCGCATTGATCTTCAGGCTGACTCACGTTTTCGAATTCCTGACGGCAGGACGCGCCTGATTCCGCACGAGGGGGATCAAACTGTGTCCCCGAAGATGGAGGGTTCAAAGAGTGTACGCAGAATTTTACGGTCTTAAAGAGTTGCCATTCGCGCTGACGCCCGATCCGCGCTTCATCTACTTCACGCCTTCGCATACCGAAGTGATGGCCAATCTTCACTACGGCATCGAGAGTGGGAAGGGTCTGGTTGTGGTGACGGGCGAAGTCGGAACCGGCAAGACAACGATCTTGCGCTGGATGATGCAGCGATTGGATCGAACAGTCCTGGTCGCTTACGTCTTCAATCCGCGCCTCTCCGTGCCCGAGTTTTATCAACACGTTGCGACTCTGCTCGATGTTAAGAAGTGGGAAACCAAATCGGAACTACTGCTTGAACTTGGAAAAGCATTGGAGTCGCGTCATTCGAGAGGTTTGCGAACCGTCTTGATCATTGACGAGGCGCAGGGACTTTCACCGCACGTGCTCGAAGAGATCAGACTGCTTTCAAACTTTGAATCCGATACCGCGAAGCAGTTGCAGATCGTCTTGACCGGTCAGCCAGAACTGCGCGACGTTCTGAACAACCCTGACCTTCGCCAGCTCAAGCAAAGAGTTGCGCTGCGTTGTGTCATCAAGCCCTTGCCAAGCGTTGAAGAGACAGATCGATATGTGACTTCGCGATTGCTGGTGGCCGGTGCTGAGAGAATCGATCTCTTCACTCCAAACGCGATCGACTACATCTTCCGTTGTTCTGAAGGTATCCCTCGCAACATCAACAATCTTTGCGATAACGCACTGCTGGCGGGTTATGCCGCAGGCGAAACGAGTATCGATCGCTCGATAATCGAAGAGGTTGCCGAAACCTTTGACATGCTTCCACGCAACGATCGTGGAATGCAGCCCGGCGAAGAAAGAGTAGCGCCGGCAAGAATCTTCTCCGACGCCGGCCGTTCCGAGCTTTGGGCTGCGGGAACCAGCGCTGAAGAAGCTAGTGATCCAGTCTCACCCATCACGGTCGAAAGGACTTAGTGATTAGATCTTGCTGATATTGCCTCTGCGGCAAGTTCGATCGAGAAGGAGAATCAATGGGCCGAGTTTTTGATGCATTACGAAAAGCGAGTTCCGTTACAGATCCCAGCGGAACTGAAGATGCAAAACGGGATTCCAAGCGTCGCAACGAAGTGCGCCAGGAGCGTGTACTTCCCTCTGCCAGGCAGATTGAAGAGGAGTTGTTTGCCAACTCTTCAATCATGAACGTGGCACAACCTGCGATGCAGAACTCAGCGTCCACTGCGCACACTGCGGATGCACCCGACGGGTCGGCACTCCCCGGCGGAATGGCTTCGCGTGCTGTTGGGGCAACTTTGGGCGCTGCCGGGTCGGCGCGCGTTGCGGAATTTGTCTCTTATGACGTCTCCGCCGCGCGCGTCGAGCCTCATTTGGTTACCGTTACGCAACCACGTTCGCCGTACTGCGAACAGTTTCGTTCGCTGCGCACGCGCGTACTTCAGGCCGGCGAACGCGAAAAGATGCGTGTGTTCGTTATTACGAGTTCGGGCGTAGGCGAAGGTAAAACGCTGACGGCTCTTAACCTCGCGTGGATGCTGGCCCAGTCTGAAGGTGTGCGGGCGTTGATTATCGATAGCGACCTGCGACAGCCATGCGCGACCGACTATTTGGGCATCGACGCTCAGTATGGACTTTCAGATGTGCTGGGCGGTCACATGGATCTACAGCAAGCAATCGTGCGCCTTGATCCTGCCGGCCTTTACTTGTTGCCGGGCGGGCAGGCGCGTCACGACGTAGCGGAGCTGCTCACTGGACCAACGTTCGAGTCGGTGATCAAGGAAGCCCGCAGAATGTTCGACTACGTCATCATTGATGCTCCGCCGATGGGAATCTTCACTGATGCCAACGTGCTGATCTCACGTGCTGATGCCGCTTTGATCGTAGTACGCGCAGGAAAGACCAAGTATGCGTTACTTGACAAATTGCTGGAGCAACTGCCGAGAGAAAGACTGCTCGGCGTTGTGCTGAACCGTGCGGATGAAAAGTTAGATGCGAGCGCTTACTACTACCAGCGCTACTACCGGCGTGATCGAAGCTTTACACCTCAAACTCCTCAAGAGTTGGGGACTGAACGTGATAAGGAGGTTGCGATCGTAAGTTGAGAGCGTCACGTCTCAATGCCAGGACTGTACTGTTGTTGCTTGCCGAAGCCGCTGTGATCTTCGGGGCGATTGTTGGTGCCGTCTACTTACGATTGGGCGTCGTTGATGCCCGCGATGAATTGATCCTGCGTTATGGATTGTACAAGGCCGGGCTGGCAACGGTGTTCTGCCTCACGGCATTCTATCTATTCGATCTATACGATTTCATCGTCATGCATGACCGCAAGGAACTCTTTCTTCGGCTGGTGCAGGCCTTGGGTCTAGGTTGGATCGCCCTCGCTTTATCGTTCTATGCGTTTCCGCAATTGATGCTCGGCCGTGGAATTTCGCTGATCGCCTTACCGCTCGCCCTCACCCTTATGGTGAGTTGGCGTTTGTCGATTCATTGGTTCCTGGGCCATCCGGACTTTGGCGAACGCATTCTCATCGTTGGCTCCGGTGAACTCGCTGTGGAAGTAGCGAGTGAGGTGCTGGGAAGACCAGACGCCGGTTATCGCATCGTCGGTTTTGTCGGTACTGATTCAGATCTGCTAGGCAAGAGCTTGATCAATCCGCGCGTGATTGGTTTGACAAGCGAGTTGGATGACGTAGTGAAGCGCGAGAACATCGATCGCATAGTAGTCGCGATGGGTGAACGGCGCGGTCAGCTTCCTACTGATGAGTTATTGCATCTGAGCCTTGCCGGCAAAGTGGCCATCGAGGAGGGTGCGTCTTTTTACGAACGGGTTACTGGTCGGGTCTCTTTGAACATGGTCCGACCATCGTGGTTGATCTTCTCCGGACGCGGCAGACAAGCGAAGTTGGCCGGAATTTCGCGCAATGTTGTTCACTGGTTAGTTGCTTTTATCGGGGCACTACTTTCGCTGCCAGTAGCGCTGGTAACCGCAATTCTGATCAAGCTCGATTCACCCGGTCCCGTGCTTTACAAGCAGGAGCGCGTAGGCAAGAACGGCGAGGTCTTCACTTTAATGAAGTTCCGGTCGATGCGCACCGATGCTGAGGCCGATGGACCAGTTTGGGCCAGCAAGTCGGACGACCGCACCACGCGAGTGGGCCAGATTATTCGCAAGACACGCATCGATGAGATCCCGCAGTTCTGGAACATCCTGCGTGGTGAAATGAGTTTCGTGGGGCCACGTCCTGAACGCCCCCACTTTGTCTCCCAATTAGCACGAGAGATCCCCTATTACGAACAGAGACATTTGATCGCACCAGGCCTGACCGGTTGGGCGCAGATCAAGTATCCCTATGGTGCTTCAATCGAAGATGCGCGCCAGAAACTGCAATACGATCTGTTTTACATCAAGAATCAGAGTCTGATGCTGGACGCGATCGTTCTGTTCGAGACGATTAAGATCATCTTGTTTGGTCGCGGTGCTCGATAAGCACCTTTTGGAGGATATGGAAATGAAGAGAATTAGTAAGGTTGGTGTACTCGCGCTGGCAGCGCTTATTAACTTGTGCGCCTACACCGTCGTCAGTGCTCAAACGCCCGACGACTCGACGAATAAGACCCGTCAACGTCTGGCGGCGCCACAGGATCCTAAGGATGCGAAGACAACGCCAAAGCCCACTCAAACCAACGTTGTCGGCGATCGCTTAGAGCCTGATGACAAGACTCGTGTTCCTGAGGATGTGCCGACTGAAACGCAGGCCAACCGTCAGGAAGCCATGTCCGAAGAAGAGAGCGCGGTGCTTCCTTATTACAACAACTTCTTCAGCACCTATCGCCTTGGACCAGAAGATGTGATCTCGATCGTGGTCTTTGGTCAGGATCGCTATTCGAGAGCTGGCGTCACAATTCCACCAAGCGGACGAGTTGCGCTCGCACTTATCCCGGAAGGAATCTTTGTTAACGGAAAGACGGTTGAAGAAGTCTCGGAACTGATCAAGAAGCGCTACGACGAGTACATTATCGATCCGCAGGTGACAGTCTCACTCGAAAAAGCAGCGTCATACCGCTACAGCATTCTGGGCGATGTTGCGCAGCCGGGCGTCAGACTGATGAGCCGTCGTCTGACTGTAACGGAAGCCATTGCCGAAGCCGGTGGTGTTCTCTCGACTGGCGATAAGAGCCAAGTATTGGTCCTGCGGCGACAGGCGAGTGGTGCGCTCGCGCCGATCAAAGTGAATGTTTCGGCGATCTACAAGAAGGGTGTTCCAGACACTACGTATTTGGTTCCAGGCGATCAGATTCTGGTCCCGGGAACGAAGATGAAGAAGTTCCGCGATATCTTCGCTACCTTCTCACCGATGCTCAGTTTTGCCCGCATCTTTGGTCTTCCCGTTTACTGAGTTGTTCACCCGCACAAAATCATGTTGCGCTCGTCCTTATTGCAATCGGGCCTGAGGAGGTCGGTGGTAACACCGATCGCCTTTGGTCTATTGCTGGCGGCGAGCAGTTCGTTCAAATGTGCGGCAATTACAACCGCGCAAACTCCAGCCTGGACCAGACAGAACTCAGGGACTCTGGCATGGTTACACTCACTCTACTTTCTTGATCAAAACCGCGGTTGGGCCGTCGGCAGTCGTGGCACCATGTTGATCACTTCAAACGGCGGGAAAACCTGGGAGCATGCGCCTCGATTTACCGAAGACATCTTCCGAGACATCTATTTTGTAGATGAAAACAATGGTTGGCTCGTCTGCGAACGGAACGTCTACGACCTGAAGACCAAAGAAGAGTCGCGCACCTATCTGATGACCACGACAAATGGTGGTGAGTTTTGGTCCCGCGTCAATATGAAGGGCACCGATGTCGATTCGCGATTGGTGCGTGCGCTCTTTGGCAGCAATGGACGCGTTTGGGCCTTTGGTGAAGGCGGAACGATCTATTCCACGCGCGATTCTGGTGGCAGTTGGACCAAGCTAACTGTACCCACGCGAAACCTACTTCTCGGCGGTACCTTTATCGACGACGACCGCGGATGGGTGGTAGGTGCAGGTGCCACGATTATTCAAACATCAGATGGTGGCGATACCTGGCACCGTTCGCGTTTAGCCGGAGCCGAAGGCATTCGTTTTACCGCAACCTCATTTGTGGATAACCGTTTGGGGTGGGCTGTTGGTTCGGGCGGAACGATCTATCGGACGACAAATGGCGGCCGTATTTGGACGCAACAGAAATCGGGAGTCGTTGCCGATCTGCTCGATGTGAAGTTTCTTGACGCCATGGAAGGTTGGGCCGTTGGTGCTGAAGGCACGGTGATCTACACGAACGACGGCGGAATGAATTGGACCCAGCAGAAGGCTAACACTGGTCATCCTCTGGAACGGGTCTTCTTTGTTGATCGAACTCACGGCTGGGCTGTTGGTTTTGGCGGCACAATCGTCTCGTTCAGTCAGGCTGAAGCGCCGCAGATGCGTCGCTAGAAACTAAAAACTCTATGAAGAACATGAATATCACGCACCTAATTACTTTCATTCTCACGGTATTGTTTTCGGCGACCCTTGTGGCAGCGCAGAGTAAAGCGAAACCTGCCACAGCAGACCAGGACTCGAAGACACGCACTCGCCGTGCATCAGTTGTTGGCCCATCCGGCGAGAAAGTTCCCGCTGCAGAAGCCGAAAAGCCGAAAGCTTCCAAGGCGGTTGAGGAGTCGGAACAAGCATCAGAGTCGAAAGAAGAGCAGTCGCCGGCACCCACCCAGAAAGCAGTTCCTGTCGATCCAATCGTTGCGCTACGCGAAGAGATTTCGGCAGCGCCAACCATCTCCGAGAAGGTGCGGTTACAGTTTGAACTGGTCGATCTATTAATGTCGAAAGGATCAAGGCAGGAGGCGATCAACGAACTACGCTTAATGGCCAACGAAGAACGTTTTGATCCTCAAGGGTTCTACAACATCGGAAACGCACAGGCGCGCCTCAACGATTCCGAAGGGGCAATAACGACTTACCAGAAGGCGATTAGCCAGCGGAAAGGTCGATACTCGAAAGCGCTGAACAATCTGGGTGTCGTCATGTTGCGTCTTGGTCGCTGGGACGAGGCTTATGAAGCATTCAATTCAGCGTTGAAGCTGGAGCACTTCCGCTATGCCGAGGCGAGTTACAACCTTGGCCGCCTTTATTCAGCCCGTGGAGAAAATGATCTTGCTGTTCGCGAATGGAAACGCGCAGTGATCGTAAATCCCGAACACTCTGCCGCGTCTCAGGCACTGAAACGAGCGGGGAGTGGTGGAATAATTTCTGTCGCCACGTTGCCAACACGCAGCTCACCCGAAAAGGTGAAGAAGCAACCAGAACACTCTCCGACAGTTCAACCTGTGAAGGCGGAACGCGCCGCGCGACCGATGACGCTCACGGTCGATCACGACAGCTACAACTATCTGCAACGCGCCCGCGATGCTCGGGAGCGCGGACGGCATCAAGAAGCGATCACAAACTACAAGCAGGTGATCTCGCGCATGGGTGGTTACTTTGCACCTGCGAATCTCGAAATGAGTTATGCCTTGATTACGCTCAGGCGA
>DATBMP010000430.1:0-11349 GCA_036554845.1 Pyrinomonadaceae bacterium | reverse complement strand
TGATCGTGGCATTCGTGACAAGTCTCGGTAGGTACGTGGTTGGTCATGAGTCTTGATCGTGGCATTCGTGACAAGTCTCGGTTGCGGCGGCTTTGCCGCATCCCTTGCGGTAAGGCTCTGCCTTACCGTTAAGCTGTATTCTTGCTAAGGCTGCGCCTGATCGACGTGGGCCGAGGCTTAGCCTTTTATTTATGGACGGTAACGGTAAGGCTTTGCCTTACCGTTAGGCTGGACTCTTCCAAAGGCTGCGCCTGGGCGACGTGGGGCGAGGCTTAGCCTTTTATTTATGGACGGTGACGGTAAGGCAGAGCCTTACCGCAAGGGGTGCGGCAAAGCCGCCGACACCGCAAGACATCCGGCAAAGCCGCCGACACCGCAAAGTCTTGCGGCAAAGCCGCCGACAACCGAAGTTAATCAGCAAAGCCGCCGACAACCGGAACTTGTTTAGCGTGTAACCTGATGAAGAGCTTCCAGCCACGCATCCACCAGCGTTAACTCTGCCTCATCCACCAACTTCATACTCACCAACTTTTCGTAACAAAGACGAAGATTCTCACCCAGATTCTCAACGCCTGACGTAATCGGAAGGTTCTCAAGTGCTTCTCCAATTGCCGCGTTGTTCAAATATCCCGGCACCTCATCTTTAAAATCGCGCATCAGATTGTGATCGTTGCGTTCCTGAGTAACTGTCGGTTCATGAAACAAAATGGCCCAATCGTTGGCCCAGGCAATTCTTTGAGCCACCAAGCCTCGCCAGATATCGGTCATGCGAAATGAACAGTAGGCAGGCAGGTACAGCAGTGTGAAGGCGTCTCGCCACCAACAAGTGTTCTGGCTATTGAAAGGACACCAGGCTCGTTGTCTCAAAGCCAGACGACGATCCTTACGAAACCTTTGCGGCAAAGGGAATGCGAGGCGATAGATCGCATCAACGTCCGGGTTGTCATCTGCCAATCCCTGCTGAATAGGACAGTCAACGCTTCGTTGCGGCAGTGATTCAAAATCGGGTAACGGATCCTGGATATGCTCGAGAGGAAACCCGCGCGGCCAGATTTTTACCTCACTGAAGTAACGATAGACATTCAACCATCCCGTGTTCTCCGCGGTGTGTGCCGACTGCTGTCGGTGACGTGTGGTCCAAAGGCCCGGTCCGGGAAGGTTATCGTCATCGGTTTCAAGAATCAGGTTTGCACCTTCTTGTAGGGCAAGCAGATAACCGAGGTTCTTCCTTGCGTAATGCCGCGTGGGACAGAGTTGGGCCAGTTTCAGATCCAGTGTTCGCTGCTCGTTCAAGCTGTAGTAGCGACAACCCTCAAGACGGAAATCATCAGGGCTTGATTCATCGCCGATGAGAATGAAATTGAAGCTATGTTCAAGGGCACCGCGCGCGAGGGATTCAAGCGCACGATTTGGTGATGCGATTGATGTGACGACGAGGGCTTGGCCTTTAGTCATTTTGTGGAGTGCGGTGGCAAGCGCAGAGCGCGACACCGCTTTGGATTGTTCTGTAAATCCTGTGCCTTGATGAAGTAGCGTACATCCAAAGCGGTGTCGCGCTGCGCTTCCCGCCGCACTCCAAAAAGTCACAGCTGGCCTAGCATGCGCAAGCGACACAGGCGCCAAAGATTCACAAACGAGTCCTTCAGTGCATTGCGGTTAATGTTATGACTTGGCGCGCGGTAGTGAATCGGTACCTCGGCGATCTTCAAGTGGCGGCAGTAAGCTTTGATCTCGGTCTGAAAGAATGGACCATGCGATCTGATTCCGCGATCGAGCGCAGTCTCCAATCCGCGGCGTGAAAACATTTCAAAGCCGCTGGTCATGTCATTGAGTTTCGTTCCCAGGAGCGAGTTGGCAAGTATTGTCCCACCCCGGCTGATAATCGTTCGCTGTAGCGTACCTTCCGAAAGCTTTCCCCCGGCCGAGAACCGGCTCCCGAAAACACAGTCGTAACCTTCGCGCATCTTCTTAAAGAATTGAGGTATGTCTTCAGGTTGGTGACTAAATCCCGCGTCGATTTCCAGAATCCAGTCAGAACCAGCATCGAGCGCGACTCGATAACCCTTCACATAGGCGTCAACTATGTTCTTGTTCTCCGGCGCCCAGACTACGCGCAGCATCGGTTGTCGCTTCGCATGTTCCTGCAACAGCTGGAGCGTGTTGTCTTTGCTGGCGTGATCGAGAACGGCAAAGAATGTTACTGACTTGAATCGGGCGCTCATGCACTGCGCCAAGACCGCATCGACAAAACGGACTGCGGTCGCTTCTTCATTCGCCATTGGGCAGATTACGGCGAAGTTGATCGACATATCACCGTTGTTCGAATGGTCACTCATGGAAAAATTCTGATACTGCACACAGCGATGGATAGCTCGCGATCATCGATGCTTTTCGGATCCGTCAGTTTTGGTTGCCACACGCGGTCAGAAAGAATCTCGAGAACGTGCGGTCCACTCGATAACTGCCGCGACATACTTTCAGGAACCACAAGTTCGATTTCAATCCATCCATACTTGTCGAGTGAGAGCGAACGCAGCTCTTGATTGTCGAGGAGGAACCGCACGTGTAGCGGTTGTCTGTCCACACCCGGCATGTGCGTCTGTAAGTCCAACTTGATCTTCGAAACCTGCGAGCACAAGAAACTGACGCGTGCGCGGTCACTCATCCAACGCGCAATGGGGGGGAAAGATTCGGCCTGGTACCAACCGCTTTCGAAGGCCGCATGACGTGAGAAATCAAGTAGCACTGGACCATCCACCGCTTTAGGTTTCGTGACTTCCAGGTCAGCTCGGTCGCGATGCTCGTGGTAGAAAACACCCGGCTCGGCGTTTGATGCTTTCAGTAATAGGTACTCACTCTGCGGAAGTTGCAGGTCGCTCTCAGAAATCTTCTCAAATACATAACCCATCGCAATATCGAAGGCTCGACGCTCCTTAAACGACATAGCTCGCAGGTAGTTGAGCAAATCCGGCTCACAATACTCCCGACCATAATCATCTGACTGCTTTATGAACTCGGAATGAGGCTGACAGATACCAAAACCGAAGCGACTCTCAACATTCTGAAAAAACCTGCCGAAACGCTCTACATTGTGCGACTGGTCCTCCATCCCGACGTGACCATCCGTTTGGACATAGCTACGCAGTTCTTCCTCTGACATCTCGTCGTAGTCCTTGCGTCTGCTTCGATCGAGGGTTTCGATTCCATGTAGTGTGACGCCGTCATGCTTCAACACACGAACAATCTCTCCTATCACCTGGTCCTTCTGATCGAACTCGATGTGGCCCATGACATCGAGGCTGACAACATAATCAAACGTCTGGTCTTTGAACGGAAGACTTTCAAGATCGGCAGCGACGGCCATGTCATACCCGTTACGTTGGGCCGCCGCAGCGCAGTCGCGAGATAGATCGACGCCAACGAGAGTAACCTGCTTACGTTTCAGCAGAGCAAGAACGCCGGCACCGCAACCGAGATCAAGTACGGTTGAGCCACGGCGAACGTTATCGTAGACCCACATGGTCCTGGCCCAACGAATATCGAACCGATTGATTGCGTCAAAGTAGTCGGCGCCAAGCAGTTCCTCTGATGCATAGCGAACTCCATAGAATTCCGCTTTGTCATCGATTCCCGCGCGCTCGTAGAAGTTTTTCTTGCTGTTTGTCACTTTCGTTCTATCGTTCAGGGATTGAAGTAAAGTTTTAGGTTTCGGTCGCCATGAAATTTTTGACGAAACTTCACTAAAACCACAATCGTCAATCGACGATCGGCAATCGTCAATCTTTCCTGCGTGCTTCAAGATAGCAGATCGTGCAATATTGGCGCGTCCTTCAGAACTCAAATCACACAAAAGGCCTGTCAGGTTGAAAGAGAAACTCCTGGAGTATCTGTCCTGTCCCACGTGTTCTCGGGACTTTGTGCTGCAGAATGTCACCGAGAGTGTGGCCCACGAGATTATTGCCGGCGAGTTGTTTTGTCGGGGTTGCGAAAAACTCGTTCGTATCATCCGAGGTGTTCCGCGCTTTGCGAGCCTGGATGTGATCGGTACCGATAAAGTTGCGACGGCTGAAAATTTCGGCTGGCAATGGCAACACTTCACACAAACAGATACTTACTACGACGATCAATTTCTCGGTTGGATTGCTCCGGTAACTCCGGATTTCTTTCGTGGCAAGGTTGTGTTAGAGGGCGGTTGTGGAAAGGGACGTCACACACAACTTGCGGCCCGTTGGGATGCAAAGGAAGTTGTTGGAGTGGACCTCAGTTCGGCGGTTGAAACTGCGTTTGCAGCAACACGTGATCTCGACAATGTCCACATCATTCAAGCCGACATTTACAACCTTCCACTTAAGCGAGTGTTTGATTACGCGTTCTCGGTGGGCGTGCTGCATCACATGCCGGAACCATTTGCCGGTTTTCGTTCACTGGCGGGCAAGGTCAAGAAGGGTGGTCATCTCTCAGCTTGGGTCTATGGCGCCGAAAACAACAGATGGATCACAAGTTTTGTTGACCCGTTGCGAGAGCGGTTCACTTCACGAATGAAGAAGCCAGTCTTATTGCAACTCTCGAAAATACCGACCGCATTTCTCTTTCTCGCAACCAAACTGATCTATGGGCCATTGAATCGTTCTGATGCTGGATCAGGGCTCGCAAAACAACTCTTCTATAACGACTATCTCAACGCGATTTCGAAGTTTGGCTGGCGCGAGCATCACACCATCGTGTTTGACCATCTCGTGGCGCCGACTTCGCACTACATTCCAAGAAAAGATTTTGCTGAGTGGTGGAAGGCGCTTGACGCAGAAGACGTTCGCATCGAGTGGCACAACAAGAACAGTTGGCGTGGTTTTGGGCGTTTGTGAGGACTGATTCACGAGAATCCTGGTGGCGAGAGAGTCAGTATCACCTCGCGGTAGCGGTTGGATCCTCAACATTGCCGATTTCGCAATGGCAACAATCGTCAATCATCAATCGGCAATTGGCAATGTAGCGATCCACCCGCTACCGCGCGGCGCTTTCCACAAAGGTCTTAACGGTAAGCCGCAGGCTTACCGCAAGGGTGCGGCAGAGCCGTACCCAAAAGACTTTTTGTGCAAAACTACCGCGCGGTGGTACTGACTCACATGCCACCACGGATTTGGGTTTTTCACACATGAAGCTTGGGTACGACCTGGGCAGACAGATCAGGGTTTCCTGGCAGTTTGCATTTCGAGTGAGGGCGCAGGTTTCGCAGCAACTTTTCCAATCCGTTTCGCTGCGGCCGTAGCATTTAAGTTCGCGATACCTTCAACAGGCGAACTGCTCGCTACTCGGAAGAATACAACTCCATCCATCCAATCGTAGCTAATGCCTTCTTCACTATGGACCGCGAACGACACTGAATAGAGATCTGTTCCCAGCCAGCATTCGAAGTCGAAAGAGATCTCCATAACCTCTCCCGTCTCGATTCTTCCCGTCTTCAATCCTTTCTGTTCAGTGTTGGCGCCGTAGGCGTGAATGCCGTGGCGGTTCCGAATAAGAAAGCCAAAGCAGGGATCGTCAATTGTGCGGTGAAATCTCACACGCATCTGTGCCACCAGGTGGTCACCGCTCTCAACCAGATCGGCGGACTGTTTGGAGCTGTTCAATAGTTGCGCCGAAAGAACCTCTGCACTGCCATCACCGTGTCGATAGGTGTAGGCCAAGTTCGAGCTCTTCTCACCCAACAAAGCATCGTTTATTTCCGAAGTTTCTGAAAGGATTTGACCTGCGCCACTTTGGTCGTACGCCTGCTCGCGTTCCATGATCAAACCCTGATAGCGATTCAACACGTCGGACGGCGTTCCATCGGAATCCATCAGACCGTTGTTGAGCAGAATTGCCCGCGAACAGAGCGCCTTCACAGCAGAAGGATCGTGCGAGACGAAGAGAATTGTCGTGCCGTTTTCCTGCATCTGTTTGATCCGGCGCAGGCATCGATGTTGGAAGAGCGCGTCACCGACTGATAGCGCTTCGTCGATGATCAGAATTTCCGGTTCGGTGCTGATGGCCGTGGCAAATGCGAGGCGTATGTACATGCCGCTGGAATAGACCTTCACGGGTTGATGAATAAAGTCACCAATCTCAGCGAAACGTTCGATTTGTGGAAGTAATTCCTGCGTCTCTTTTCGTGAAAAGCCCATGAGAGAAGCGCTCATGAAAACGTTTTCCAGGCCAGTGAATTCAAGATTGAATCCAGCGCCGAGTTCCAGGAGTGCAGCGACTCTTCCTTCATGCCAAACACTTCCGTGCGTTGGTTCGAGGGTGCCGGTGATGATCTGAAGCAGAGTGGACTTGCCGCTGCCATTTGGACCAATGATGCCTGTGGTTGTGCCGCGTTCGATCTCGAAACTAATATCGCGCAGGGCCCAAAACTCTCGATGGGCCTTCCAATAACCGCGAGTGAGTGATTCTTTGAGGCGATCGCCGGGACGATTGTAGATGCGATATTGCTTGGAGACTTGTTCGACGCGAAGGGCGGCGGTCATGGCCGAGAGTCTAAAGATACGGTGCGGAAGTAACAAGGGTTCAGTGATCAGAGGTCAGAGGTCAGAGGTCAGTGGTCAGAGGTCAGTTGCCAGTTGCCAGAGATTGCAGGTTGGGAAGGGTGGTTCACCCCCGCTGTTACAGTTAATGTATCTGACTGGTTATTGAGCCGATTGCAAATCTCGTAGCTTCAAGTAAGCGCGACGGCGGGGGTGAACCACCCTTCCCGACCTGAAATCTTTGCCGAGAGCAACAGCGGGGTGAACCAACATTCCCAACCTGAAATCTTTGGCGACTGACAAACTGACCACCGACCTCTAACCTTTGACAGACTGACTTTGGTAGTAGGCGGCCGAGGACGCCCGCGCTCCTTTTCTGACTTCTGACGTCTGACTGCTGACTACCGACCTCTGACCTCTGTCTACTGAACGCTTCCTGCTATCCTCCCCACATGCTTTCAGCGCAGACCGAACGACGAGCAGTGTGGCGGCCCTTGTTTCAACTACCCGGTCGTTACGAGCTTGTGCTTTCACTCGCACGGCGCGAGTTGGTAGCACATTACAAAGGTTCGATGTTGGGAATCATCTGGGCCGTACTGACGCCTATCGTGATGATTAGCATCTTCACATTTCTTTTTGCGGGAGTGTTTGGCGCGCGTTTTGGTGTTAGCGGATCACCGTGGGACTATGCCTTGTACCTGTTTTGTGGCTTGCTGCCATGGACCATGTTTCAAGAGACGGTACAAGCTTCAACGACGACGATCATCACACATTCAAATCTTGTGAAGCGAGTGCTGTTTCCACTCGAAACGTTGCCTGCAGCAAAGGCGCTCGCCTCATTAGGTAATCAATTGTTTGGAACAGTCGCGCTGCTGATAGCGATAGTCGTGCTTCAACGTAGACTTTCACCTACTTTGTTATGGCTACCTGTATTGCTTGTGCCGCAGCTGCTTCTGACGCTTGGGGCTGCGTGGTTGGTCTCGTCGCTCGGGGTGTTTCTTAGAGATCTGGCCCAGGGCATCACATTGCTTTTGACTGCATGGATGTACTTGACGCCGATAATCTACCCGGAATCGATCGTTCCCGAGAAGTACCGTTGGCTCATCAACCTGAATCCGTTTACAGCTTTGATTCGCAGTTATCGCCGAACGATGTTGGAAGCCCAACCTCCTGATTGGGTGGGCCTGGCTTGGTTTAGTATCTTTGCGATTGCCATTTTCTGCTTCGGCTACTGGTGGTTTGCGAGGACACGGAAGAACTTTGCGGACGTACTGTAACAACTGTGATTAATTAACCCGTGAAAAAGATAAACTTTACACAGACGGAACGGACCACACTCAAACGATTACCGAAACGTGGGCTCTATGATCGCGAGGAGGTTTACAAGATTCTTGACGAGGGCTTTATCTGCCACGTTGGGTTCATTCTGAACAATCAGCCATTCGTCATTCCCACGGGCTATGCACGTAAAGACGATCGGTTGTTCATCCATGGCTCGCAAGCTAGTCGCATGTTGCGAACGTTGAAGGGCGGCGTAGACGTCTGTCTGACAGTGACGCTGATCGATGGTCTGGTGATGGCCAGATCCGCGTTTCACCATTCGATGAACTATCGTTCGGTTGTGGTGTTTGGACATGCTGAGGTTGTAGAGAACCGGGAAGAGAAGCTGGCGGCGTTGTTTGCTTTCTCAGAACACATCGTGCCTGGACGATGGAACGAGGTTAGGGAGCCCACTGAAGCAGAGATGAATGCGACGATGGTACTGGCACTGCCGCTAACGGAAGCTTCGGCAAAAGTGCGGACTGGACCACCACTCGATGATGAGGAGGATTATCAACTGCCGGTGTGGGCGGGCGTGGTTCCGTTGAAGTTGCGTGCTGGTGAACCCGTTCCCGATCCGAAGCTGAGCGAAGGGATTGACGTTCCGGATTATTTGAAAGGATTTCGGAAGTAGGCAGGTGTCAGTTGTCAGAGGCCAGAGGCCAGGTGCCAAAGATTTCAGGTTGGGAAGGGTGGTTTACCCCCGCCAGATTCCAATGCGTGCTATTAATCCCTGAAATGCAGACGCTAAAAACTCTGAATTTCATAATCGAGCCAGGGCGGGGTAAACCCACCCTTCCCAACCTGAAATCCTTGGCATCTGACAACTGGCACCTGGCAACTGACAACTGACGACTGGCAACTGGCAACTGACTACGGACCTCTAACGTTTGACAAACTGACTTTTGGTGGTAGGCGGGCGAGGACGCCCGCGCTCCTTTCGCTCGCCCGTTCCCGTGTCATCACCAACACCACTCCCATCAACCACCAGAACACTAACGCGACTTCACCATCGCCAAAGTTGTAATTCACAAGCGAGCTCGCAAAGAACCCGGTTATTGCACCCGTTGCCCCGAGCAGAATGCCATGCGCATTCGTATCCCCGGACTCGCGACTCAGCAACTCCCCTCGATGGGCCATCCTGCCAAACAGAAAAATGATCCAGAGCCAGAAAAGGAGTGCCGGCAAGCCACGATCAAAAGCGATCTGCATCGGTGTCGAATGAAGGTGCAGCAATGCCGGAAAGCCCCACTCTTGCCAGTGTTTGTTCAACGAATCCATTCCGTGCCCGAAAATCGGGTTCCGAGGAATTCTTTCGAGACCTGCTTTGGCAACGGCAATTCTTAAATTTGAACTGTCGTCGTTGAGTCTCAGCGCTTCGCTGGCGCGCGTTTGCCAAACGATCAAGACACCAAAGGCCAACACTGCAACGATCGCGGCGGTCACCAGGACACGTCCTCTTCCACCTGCTGCACGGATCGCCACAACTGCTGCACCGATTGCCATCGCGATCAGAACTGTCCTCATCGCTGTCAGACTGATGCCAATACCGAGAATGACGGCGGCTGCGGCTGCCAGTTGAAATCTGCGATTGGCTCCGTGGTTCTGAAAGTTAGCGAAGGCCAGCCCCAAAGCAAGTTGTGTGAGAATCTGAAGGATCTCTGCAAACGTGACGTAGTGACTGGTCCACCCAGAGGCGCGGAAGCGATGGTTTCGTTGTGATCCAGTTATTCCGGAAGGCGAGGGAAGTGCGCGGAGCTCCGGCGTAACTTGCAACCCTTCACGCTCGACATGTTCGCCGCGCGAGATCACGCTCACAACCAGTAACTTACCCGGTTGTGCTCCTTTGATAACGCGATCAAGATCGCTAACCGAATTAACGCGGACTTTCGCAACGCGCCAGACCGTATCGCCGGGATTGATCTGCAAAGTGCGAAGCGGACTGGTTGGAGCAATCGATTCAACCACAACACCGCGGCCGCGCAAGAGATCGACGACACTGTAGAGCGACCCTGCTAGACCCGACATGATCATCACCACAACCAACACAACCGCCGAGCGTCTTCTGACGATTGCCTGCGTCAGATAGAAGACGAGAAATACCAGGGTTGATTGCAGTTTACCGACACTGATCTCTGGTTCTTCTGAAAATACTGCCGAGGCGATGGTCCAAAGAAAGAGAAGCCAGATTGGAAGATCGAGCCTGCTGCGAGTGATACCAGTGGTTTTCCTGACAACAATTCTAAGCAACCACCCAACGGCTGCGATTGCTAAAGCGATCTCAGCGCCGGCAATCGAGTGAGGAGCAAAGATACTGAAAAGGAGGAAACCTAAGATGGCCAGGCGATGACCAAGAGTGGCGAGTCCTGACTTTGCCGAATCGTTATTAGTGTTCAATCACGAACTCCGAAAAAGGCAGAACTGAGATTCAAACGAGGGGTGAGTTTTGCTGCGATCAGCGCACGTACGTTTCGAGAATTGAGCGTGTCTTAACCATCCTTCAGACCTGTTTCACAACCATGATTTTTGATCGACAAGAGTTCTTACGACAAATGGAAAAATTGCGGTAAATCCTTAAAAATATAGGCCGTTGACACCTTTTTTTACGCGTGTTAGCGTATCCACGACTGTTACAAACTAAGAACAGTCTACGAGTTGGGCAAGGCGTCTAAGGCCCGTTCGGCTTGTCCATTCGACCCGCCGCTGCAATTGACTCCGCTGCCACTAATAGTGATACATAATACATCTGATGGCTTTCGAAAAAGCTAAGGTTCTAAAAGCCGCCGAGAAGTTCCTGTCACAAGGAAAGATCGAAGCAGCAATAAAAGAGTACCGTCAAATCGTCGAACATGATGACGATGATTTCACCACTCTTAACATGCTCGGAGATCTATGCGTGCGCGCTGGCAAGAAGGATGAAGCAATCTCCTGCTTCGTTCGCATCGCTGAGCACTATCGCGATCAGGACTTCACGCTCAAAGCTATCGCAATGTACAAGAAGGTCGAGCGCTTGCAGCCTCGCGATCCTGAGATTGCAAAAAACCTCGGCTCCCTTTACGCGGCCCAGGGATTGATCGTAGATGCTCGCGCTCAGTACCTGATCGTCGCTGACTCCTACACCCGCGCTGGTCAAACAAAATCGGCGCTGGAAATTCTTCGCAAGATCGCCGACCTCGATCCTCAGAACATCGAAATCAGACTAAAGCTTGCGCAGGGCTATCTTAAAGAGCGACTCGACAACGATGCAGCTGAAGCGTTTCGAGAGGCCGCAGCTCGCCTTTACGAAAGTGGAGCGTTCGAACGATCACTGGAAGCTTGCTCGAAAGCGTTAGAGCTACGTCCATTCGACGAACGCGCGTTACGAACGATGGTCGCCGCCCACACTGCAATGGGCACGGCTGACGAAGCAGCAGAACATCTCGAGAAGACTGTTGCCGAACGCTCTGAAGATCGCGAACTCGTCTCAATGCTCGCCTCGGCTTATCTCGCGGCAGAAGATGGCAAAGGCGCAGAACGTGCCACGTCA
>DATBMP010000424.1:0-4722 GCA_036554845.1 Pyrinomonadaceae bacterium | reverse complement strand
ACTGCAACATCAGTCGAGGAATCAACGGGTCATAAGCCTGATCCATCCGCAGTGCTCGAGTCGCTTACAAAAGCATTAGTCAATCGATACGCTCGTTTGCAATCGCCGAACGGCGCAGAGACAACGCTCAACGACTGGTGTGCGGCCTCAAGCTTCGCTGTTGGGAAACGAGTGCGAGTTGAGAACCTGCGCGAGACAATTGAAGGAGTTACGCGAGGCTTGGAAGCGGACGGTGCTTTGCGCATCGAAACGGAACCCGGAGTGATCAAAGTCGTAAGAGCGGGAGATGTAACTGCGGTAAGACACGCTGGAGAGCATCTTTAGGTCGTAATGGGTAACGCGAAACTCATCGTTCTCAACACATTTGGTTCGTACGGCGATATCCATCCCTTTATGGCACTGGCCATGGAACTACAGTCGCGCGGTCACCACCCGGTACTCGCCACGAGCGGCCTCTATCAAGAAAAGATTGAAACAGCGGGACTTGAGTTCTTTCCCATTCGTCCCGAGTTGCCGCCACCACAGGAACAGGACCAGAGCTTGATTGAGAAAATCATGCATCCTCGGACTGGACCACGATTTTTGATTGAAGATGTTATCTTCGCGGCACTCAAAGACAGTTATGAAGACCTTTTTCGCGCAGTCGAAGACGCTGATCTGCTGATCACTCATCCAGCGACTCCAGCAGCACCATTCGTTGGGCGAAAGACTGAGATGCCATGGATCTCGACCGTGCTTGCCCCGATGTCCTTTCTTTCTGCGTACGATCCTCCGGTGCCGCCGTACTGGCCCTGGTTTAATCACCTACGTGTCCTCGGTCCGGGAGTGATGAAAGTCGCGCACGCTTTCATCAAGCAGACATTCAAAGCAGAACAACTCGTTAATTTCCAGCGTGAGCTCGGCCTTGAAGATTGGGGACACCCGATGTTTGATGGGCAACACTCTCGTGAGCTGGTGCTGGCACTCTTCTCGCCGCTTTTTGCTTCATCCCAACCTGATTGGCCGAGGCATACTCGCATCACCGGCTTTCCCTTCTATGATGGACATCGTGAACTGGAGATGCCGAAAGAACTCGAGCGTTTTCTGGATGAAGGGAAGGCGCCGATTGTATTCACGCTTGGTTCGTCTGCCGTTTGGGTGGCCCAGGATTTCTTCCACGAAAGCGCTACAGCGGCCAGGCGATTGGACCAACGCGCTGTTCTCTTGATCGGCGATCAGCGCAATCTTCCAACTGGGTCACTTTCTGAAAACATACTCGCGGTTGATTACGCGCCTTACCAGTCATTGCTACCGCGGGCGAGCGTAATGGTGCATCACGGTGGAATCGGCACGACTGCGCAAGGTCTTCGTGCCGGAGTGCCGACACTGATCGTTCCATTTGCATTTGATCAGCCCGACAACGCTGCCCACGCATCACGATTGGGCACCAGCCTGACTCTTTATCGCAAAGACTATCGCGGTGATCGTTTGGTCAAAGAACTTGATGTTCTTCTGAGCAAGCCTCAGTATGCGTCGAAAGCAAAAGCTGTTGGCGAGCGTTTGCGGGAAGAGCGAGGAACTGAGAAAGCCTGCGACCTGATCGAAGACTTCCTAAGAAAACATCCGAGAAAGAGAGCGCTATCGGAAAACGCCTATGCTCTTAGTCATTGATGTCGGCAACACAAATACTTCGCTGGGTGTTTATAAAGCCGAAGAACTTCTGGCCCACTGGCGTCTGACGACAAATCGTTCGCGCACCGTGGACGAATACGGCGTTCATGCGCGGAACCTTTTTGCGTTGGCTGGTCTGGATTTCAAAGGCATCAACGCGATTGCGATCGCTTCAGTGGTTCCGCCGCTTAACTACACTTTGAAGACGATGGCAGAACGCTATTTTCAGCTTTCGCCGCTGTTCGTTGACGACTTAACAGATACGGGCCTCAAGATTCTCTACAACCCGGCTTCGGATGTGGGTGCAGACAGAATCGTTGATGCTGTAGCCGCAATTCATAAGTATGGACCACCATGCATCATCGTGGATTTCGGAACGGCGACCACTTTCGATGTCATCAATCAGAAAGGCGAATACCTGGGAGGCGTGATCACACCTGGGATCACGATCTCGGCCGACGCACTTTTTGAGCGCACGGCGAAGTTGCCTCGGGTTGATATCAAGCGACCACAGCGTGTGGTTGGTGGATCGACGACCGAGGCGATGCAATCAGGGCTGTATCACGGCTACACCGGGTTGGTGGATGGTGTGCTGCGAAAGATCATTGAAGAGGTAGGTGGAAAACCGAAGGTGATCGCGACGGGCGGTTTGGCGCCATTGATCGCGACAGGTTCAGAGTTTATCGAGGTCGTGGACGACACGCTGACGTTGGAAGGGTTGAGGTTGGTGTACGAGAAGAATGCTTAGTAGTCAGCGTGTCAGCGGTGAGAGGTTAGAGGTCAGAGGTGAATGGTCAGAGGTCGGGAGGTTAGGTCAGAGGGTCGGAGGTCAGTGGTCAGAGGTCAGGCTTATTTAATAGCTAGCTCCGATTCGGCTTTCGCCGCCGGATGTGAGGCTGTGGCTCTGCCCTGCCGTTGGCGCCACCTTTAAATTCTTGGGGCTCTGCCCTCAGTTTGGGCTCTGCCCTCTCGCTAAGAATATTTGGGCGCAGCCCGCACCGGGGGCGAAGCCCGATAAATAAAACCAGGCCCTACGGCTGGGCAAAGCCACAGCCTCACATCCGGCGGCGAAGCCGAATCGTTGCCAGCGATTGATAAACCTGACCATAACTAACCACTGACCACTAACAACTGACTACTAACCACGGACCACTAACAACTAACCACAAACCACGGACCACTAACAACTGACTACTAACCACTGACAGTCCCAAATCTCAAATTCCAGATTGCTTCGACACCTGTGATATAACACCGGAGCATTCCCGCAGCAGGCCGCATCAATCAAGCTTGAAAGACGCACAACCATGAAACTCCTAAGTATTCTCTTGAGCATGGCGCTGTTTAGTGCCTTCATTCCTCAAACTTTCAATCAAACCACCGATCTCGTCTTAACAAACGGCAATGTCTACACCGTCAACAACAATCAGGCGCGCGCGGAAGCCATTGCCGTTCGCGGTGACCGAATTGTCTTTGTTGGTTCCAATGAAGGTGCGCAGAAGTTTATTGGGAAGAGTACTCGTGTTGTTGATCTAAAAGGTGCGACAGTCTTGCCCGGCTTCACCGATTCGCATCAACATCTGGCTGGCGTCGGCGCTCGCGAGATGACGCTGAACCTGGAAGGCATCAATAGCCTGGAAGGTTTTCTCGCCGCAGTTAAGCAACGTGTTGATAAAGCCAAACCCGATGCGTGGGTTACCGGCCGAGGTTGGATCGAAACTTTTTGGAAGCCTCCCGTTTTTCCGACCCGTTGGGATCTCGACAAAGTCGCTCCGAACAATCCGGTCAGTCTTACGCGCGCTGATGGTCATGCTTCTGTTGTGAACAGTGCTGCATTGAAAGTCGCAGGTATCGACAAGAATACTGCCGCTCCGTTCGGCGGAGAGATCTCAAAGGACAAGCAGACGGGCGAGCCGAATGGAATGTTGCTGGATGCAGCCCAGAGACTGGTGCGACAACACATTCCCGCGCCGTCCCAGTCCGATGCTGAACAGGCGATCCTTCTCGGTGTGGCGCGCAATATCAGTCTGGGATGGACCGAGATTCAGGATGCAGGCGGGAGTTATCAGGACGTCGAGTTGTATAAAAAGTTGTACGGCGAAGGAAAGATCAAACTAAGAATCTATAAGTCGGTCCATGGACCATCAGAGAGTGCTCAAAAGCTTCTTTTCGGAGGAGCAGTGTCCGGCGCGTTTGGCAATCGCTTCAATGCAAGATCAATAAAAGTTGTTTCTGATGGTGCGCTTGGGTCAAAAGGCGCGGCCTTACTGGAACCTTATTCGGATGCGCATGACACGTCAGGTTTCTTGACGGTGAAGGAAGCCGAACTCGGACCAATGCTCGAGATGGCTTTGAAGAACGGCATCCAGGTAGAGACTCACGCAATTGGTGACCGCGCAAATCGATTCGTTCTCGATCAATATGAGAAAGCGTTTAAGGCCGTTCCGGTAGCGGAGCGCAAGATTCCCGATCCCCGCTGGCGCGTCGAACATGCCCAGGTAGTCAATCCGGATGACATTCCGCGTTTTGCAAAACTCGGCATCATTCCTTCGATGCAGCCTTCGCATGCTATTGGTGATCTCCATTTTGCGCCGAGTCGCGTCGGCATCAAGCGTCTGGAAGGTGCGTATGCATGGCAAAGCTTTATTAAGTCAGGGATCATCGTGCCCGGCGGTTCCGACGCGCCCGTTGAGCGTGGCGAACCGATGATCGAATTCTATGCCGCAGTGGCGCGAAAAGATCAGAAAGGGTTTTCGGGTGAGGGTTGGCATCCGGAACAAGCGGTCACGCGCGAACAAGCTTTGAAGATGTTTACGATCTGGCCGGCGTATGCAGCGTTTGAAGAGACGCTTCGTGGATCGATCGAAGTAGGAAAGCTCGCCGACTTTACGATACTGTCGGCAGACATCATGAAGATTCCGGAACCGGAGATTCTGAAGACACGGAATGTGATGACGGTGATTAGTGGCGAGGTCGTTTACGAAGCGAAGTAGGATGTGGTCCGTGGCCAGTGGCAAGTTGTCAGTGGCCGCTTCAATGGTCAGGGGGCCAGGGTAAGTTGCCAAAGATTAT
>DATBMP010000385.1:0-10737 GCA_036554845.1 Pyrinomonadaceae bacterium | reverse complement strand
ACCACTCGTCCGTAAAGGACGGTGTCAACCACTGCAATGTCCTTCGCGATCCTTACTGGCCCAATATCGATTCGATCGAGTACGTACATGTTCTGGGCGCGCTTGAGCGCGGATGCGAAACGTTCGCGTGACATGCGACTTCGCGAAGAAGAGGGAAGAGAATCGTAGAGCGAGCCGTAGTCTCTCGCCTTCAGTTGCTGAAAGACCCTTTCGACCGTGCCTCGGACATCCGTAACATCTGAGGCGTACAACGGTGTCGCTGATAGCGCGGTACATATTCCGATGAGTATTGCTGCGTGAACCAATTTAGTCGTCATTTGGGCCTTCTGATTCGGTTTGCTTCTCGTGTTCAAGCTCTGCTGCCAGCAGAACATCCTTCATTTGCATTCGATAATTAAGAAACCAGGCGATGAGTCCGATTGCTGCCACTACAAAAGCGGTCGTGAAATCCCTCATAAAAAGAAGAACTGTGGCTGTGGCGATTGCCAGCCCGGCAATGATCATCCAGAAAAGCTTCAATTGAGTCCTCATCTAACGTCGACCGGAATACTCACGTCCATTGATCCGGGTGGATAACAAACTTCATCGTCACAAGCTTGGATGCGCAACTTGCCGGAAAGGTGCCGTTCGCCTAATCGAGCCGCCGGATCTGCCTTCAACGTGACCTTCAATCTTGTTTCGCCTTCATAAACCGCCAGCTGATTCTCCTCAAACGAAAACTTGCGCATGAGCGCGGGGGGATAGGAGACAGAAACCGCTGACACTCCCTCGCCCGGCGATACTTCCAGCTCTGTCGCTTTCAGATATGCATAAGACGGTGGATTAGCGTTAACGTGATATCCCTTCTCGATATTCAGAATCAGACTGCCTTCTGTCGTTGCGCCCTGCGTTAGCGACACGCGTGGGGTCGTCACTTTAACAACGCCGACGGATGTCACCTTCTTAACATTGGCGGTGTCTTCCGCAGCTTGCGGGGTTGGACTGGGTCGTGAGCACGATGTCATGGTGCAGAGTAAGGCGATGCCCACGATGAGAATCTGTATATTCATCAGCTGTTGGTCCTGGAGAGTCCTGACTGAAGTTTAGCCGGCCGCCTCTTTCTTGCCTTCCGGTTTCTTGATTCCAAACTTCTCGAGACGATATTGCAGTGTGCGAAAAGTCAAACCGAGGAGTTTTGCAGCTTTCGTGATGTTGTAATCGGTCTGTTCCATCGCTTGTGTAATCAGATCGCGTTCGACATCTTCAAAACTTATTCCTTCGGGTGGCAGCTTGAACGCGCCCTCCGCAATGGGCCGTGATTCTTGTCGCACTTCGAGAGGCAGGTCTTCCACAGTGATCTCGTCACCTTCGCACAGCAGGATCGCGCGTTCGATCGCGGACTCAAGCTGGCGTACGTTGCCGGGCCAGGTGTAGTCCTCCATCAGCCTGCGTGTATCGGGCGTCAATCCTCGAACGAGCCGGGAAGTATTCCTCGTATGCTTCTTAATAAAAAAGTCGATCAGCACGGGAATATCTTCACGTCGCTCTCTCAGCGGCGGAACGTCGACGGACAGCACGTTGATTCGATAGTAGAGGTCATCCCTGAATCGGCCATCAGCAACCATGGCACGCAGATCGCGATTGGTCGCCGCGATCACACGAACGTCCACATTGATCTCATGGGTACCGCCGACACGACGAATCTTACGTTCCTGAAGCGCTCTCAAAAGTTTTGCCTGCATCGCTACATCGAGCTCTGCGATCTCATCGAGAAAGAGTGTTCCGCGATCGGCGATCTCAAAAAGCCCTTTCTTATCGGCGTGGGCACCCGTGAACGAACCCTTCTCGTGACCAAACAATTCCGACTCAAGCAGATTCTCGTTGATGGCTGCGCAGTTGACCGCCTGAAACATCTCCTGAGCGCGTGGCGACTGGTTGTGAGTGGCACGGGCAATCAACTCTTTGCCTGTTCCTGACTCGCCGCGAATCAAGACTGTGGAGTTTGAACGAGCAACCTTCAGAATCATGCGCTTTACCGATTCCATTTCCGGTGATGCCGAGATGATCTCTGAATCGAGCTCATCGAGTTTGTCGAGCGCGCGATTGATTGTTGCGAGCAGGGCATCCTTGTCGTAAGGCTTTTCGAGGTAATCAAAAGCTCCGCGACGCAGCGCTTCTTTCGCTGATTCGATTGACCCGTGTGCAGTCAGCAGGATCACGATGATCGAAGAGTCTAAACCGAGCAGATGTTGCAGCAACTCGATTCCATCCATGCCGGTCATCTTTAGATCGGTGAGTGCGAGATCGAATCGACGATCCTTCGCAAACTTGATTGCAGCTTCGCCCGAGGCGGCGGTGGTTACGTCGTACCCCTCTTCAGTGAGAATCATTTCCAGAATCTCACGTTGTGCCTTTTCGTCGTCTACAACCAACAAGCTTTTACGCGCCATATTTTTGCTAAGGACTGAACCTAGTCCTCGTCCTTTCCTTCCGTCGGAATGGTAATAGTAAACGTTGTACCACTTCCCATCTTAGAACTAACGCTGATTGTTCCCCCGTGGTCATCGACTGCCTTTTTTACGATGGCCAATCCCAGCCCCGTTCCTGTTTCTTTCGTCGAATAATAAGGCTCAAACACTTTCGAGATGTCTTCCGGTGCGATACCGCGACCAGTGTCCGTTATTTCGACGCGTGCGTGATGGTGACCTTCGCGCGAGACTCTCACTGTTAGGTCGCCGCCTGAACCGTCGATTGCTTCCATTCCATTGATGAGCAGGTTGGTGAAGACGGATCTCAAAGCTTCTCTGTCAGCCATGACCGGAGGAACGTCACCCTGTTGCTCCAATCTTGTCTTGATTCCAGTTTCGTCCGCTTGCACAGCAATCATCCGCATCGCATCTTCCAACTCATCTCGAAGGTTCGTCGGCTGCAATTCCAACGAAGACGGTCGTGAATATTTCAGGAAGTCGGTGATGTGGCGGTTTATCCGAGCGACTTCCGTTTTAAGTTGAACCGCAAGACGATCGAACGTCTCGCGCCGTTCAGGATCAGTAGGAGCAAAAGACGTGCGCAGGTGGTCCAAAGTGAGATTTATATAGTTGAGCGGGTTCCGAATCTCGTGTGCAATTGCGGCAGCCAGGCGACCGACCACGGCGGCCTTCTCGGCCTGGTGGAGCTGGCTTTCAAGCTCGCGAGTACGTCCAAGCTTCGCGGTCATTTCGTTGAAAGACGCCGCTAGCGCGCCCATCTCGTCACGTCGTTTTGAGAAGACCCGAAAGCTGAAGTCACCGCTCGCCACTCTTCGTGCAGCAATCGATAAATCTTTAATGGGTCTGGTAAAGCGCCAGACGAAGAACCCTGTTACCAGAGTCGTGATGAGCAAGAGTATCAACGTGTAGAAAGCTGAGCGCGAGGTCTGTTGCTCGAGGAGGTTTGCGAGGTCTCGGGCTGAACCAAGCACCACGATGACATACCAGCGTCCCTTGTTGGTTTCGACAGGCAAAAAGAAAGCGCCTGGCTCCCCGGCCGTGGGTGGACCAGACTCAGATAATCCCGGAGGAAGAGATTGCTTCTCTTCACTCAGCTCTACGGCGCGCGCAAGTTTCGGTAAAGGGACGTCACGAATCTGAACATATCGCGTGGTGTCGTCGTCGTTCTGTTGAGGGGCGTACTCATCGTCCAAACTGTCCTGAACGTTACCCTCGTTATCAACGACCAGAATGTTGGTGACGCGTCCAGTTCGCTCGTCCAGCAGAGGTTGGTTGCGCATCTCTACCAGATACTTATTGCTTGAGAGGCTGTTTACACCCAAAGCCACGCCGGCCAGGATGGCTTGCTCCTGTTCAAAAATCAGTAATGCGTTCTGCCGGACAGACCGCAGATTGACGTAGTACTGCACGCCTAAAGTCAGCCCCAAAAGCACGGCTAACAAAAAGAGAAGCTGCGCGCGAAAACTCTCCGTGAAACGTGGCATTCTCATAACAAGATAAGAGGAGGTTCGCCGCCAAATCGTTGTGTCACGGGAGCATAAGGGAAAGCGCGAGGCCGTACAAAACTCGATAAATATGTACGATACATTACTTTTGTGTTGCTGCCCGTCTCCGGCTGATGTTATATTTCGGACGGTCTCAAATCAATGTCCCCAGGGACCGCCAATTAGGGAACACTCCCACCTCAACGTTGCAGGAATGAAGGTCGTTTCGACCCCGATTTTCCGAGAGTAATCACTCTTAATGCTGCAAAGTTTGATATGACCAGGAGGAAGGGCGCGGCCGGCAGTTGATGTTCAAGATGATTCCAGGAACCGCCCCGAAAGTTTTACGAGCTCACTTCACGGTGAGTTAGAAATCCCTAAGAAAGGTTAGCAATACCCTGATGACTTTGATCAAGCGTTCCCCTTTTAGTCTCCGATTCGTCTTTATACTCTCCATACTTATTCTGCTGCCTCTTTCAGACGCCGCTTCTGCCCTTGGCAAGAAGCGCAGTTCCTCTTCCCGTCAAAAGGCGTCACGAATTCAAAAGAAACAGAAAGTCTCCCGCTCTCAGCGACGAAACGTCTCTTCGCGTCAACGTCGTGGTTCGCGTCGTTCGAGAACTACGGCACGAAGCTCAAGACGCGGTCGTACACGACAACTCTCTGCACGAGACCGTCGTCGTCAACGTCAGCTAGTCGCCCGTGAACAAAGCGCCGCTCTGCGCGCGCTCCAGCGACGACTTCGACGTCCTTTAACTAAGCGAGAGCGCGCGGCTGAACTGCGCCGCGTCGAAGCTCGACATCGACGTAACAACGAAGCTGCACGACGCCGTGCCGAAGCCGCACGCCGAGCAGCTATCGCTCGTCAGCGCGCAATCGAGCAGGCAATGCGTGACGAAGCTCAAGCATTGATCGCGAAAGACGACACCACTGGCGAAGATTTGGATGTGAGACGTGTGGCGGTTAACGCGTTAGGGAAGACGGCAGGAACCGTGGTTGTGATGGATCCAATGACCGGTCGGATCTATACCGCGGTAAATCAGGAGTGGGCCTATCGTCGTGGTTTCAAGCCTTGCTCAACTATAAAACTCGTGACTGGACTCGCCGGACTCAACGAGAAGGTAATTGAGTCACCTGAGACCGTTGAGGCTTCTGATCGCTATCGAATCGATCTTACTGACGCGCTGGCTTACTCAAACAACACCTTCTTTCAACATATCAGCGGAAAGATTGGCTTCGACAAGATGGTCAATTACGCGAAGCTCATGGGACTGGGTCAACGAACTGGTGTGAACGTTGCGAACGAGTATCAGGGCCATCTGCCAATCGATCGATCTAACTATTCACTCAGTCGCATGGGTTCGCACGGCGACGATTTCGAGGTCACTGCCGTTCAACTCGCGACGCTGGTGTCGGCTATGGGAAACGGCGGGAAGCTTCTTGTTCCCCATATTCCGAAGCCAACTGCGCAGCACGCGAGTTACAAGGGCCAGGTGCGAAGCCAGATCGAGATCGAACCTGAACTCTGGCGTCGCATGGTTCCGGGAATGGTTGGAGCGGTGAATTATGGCTCAGGAAAGAAGGCATACGATCCTCTGCAAACGGTTGCTGGAAAGACCGGGACCTGTATCGGTAGTGGTGGCTGGGTAGGTCTGTTTACGTCCTACGCTCCGCTCGCGAATCCGAGACTTTCAGTTGTAGTAATTACCAAAGGGCCAGACGCACGTCGTCATTATCCGGCGGCTGTTGCAGGTCAGATCTACCGTGAACTGAACAGTAGGTTTGGTACTCCTGTTAACCTGCAGATTGCTACCTCGCCCACTGGGCCAACTGATGACACGAAGGCAGCTGAGTTGAATGAGGAAGAAAAGGACGCCGCGGAAGCGGAAGCTGCTGAGTTAGAGAAGGCCGAACAGGAAGCAGAAGCAGCGGCGGAAGCTGAAGCAAATGCAGCGCAGACAGCTACTCCAACAACTACACCCGCTGCGGTTCCAACGCGCAACACCGTCAAATCTGTGTTGATGCCAATCGAACGACCCAAAGCGGATGCAGTAAAAGAGACCGCTAAACCAAACGTAGTTGATCCGACGATCAAGCAAACGACGCAGCCTGAGACGCGCCCGCGACGCATCAAACCCTGACGAGCCGCTGACAGCTGACCAGAAATGAGAAACGCCGAAGATGGAAGTCTTCGGCGTTTCATTCTTTAAAACAAGATTAAGTCAGACAAAACCCTCGTAGCCTTGACAGCCTAAAAGAGTTGCAGGAATATTGCGGGCGTTCTTTTCAGGCTACAGATCACAAGTCTCTCATCAAGGCACTGGCCCAAATCGGCAACTGGTGATTCTTGTTTTGCATCTTAGTCTACCGGCCGATGTGATATGAAGCCGCGTTCAGGCCCCTTTGTTTAAGATAAGTGAGAAGAAAGGTCTTGGAGGTTCGAACAAACTAATGAAGAAGATTATTGGATTGCCAGCAGCTTGCGCGACGATTGCATTGCTTGCGGTTTCAGCGTTCGCCAGCACGCCAGGCACTGAATCTTTGATTCAAGATCAGTGCACACCCGAGAACAAGCTCGCCTGGTATAACGAATTCCGTCAGACATTCAAAACAGATCAGGCCAAGGCCTTCGATCTCGCTTCAAAGTATTTGGCTTGCCCAGCCGCTGCTGGTGAAGAGCAGATCACAAGCTATCTGAAGAACTTTGTAACTCTCTATCAAAAATCAGCGCGTAAGGGTCAAGTCGCAGACCTCGTTTATAACAAGAAGGATTATGCCAAGGCCTTTGAGTTGGGTCGGCAGGTGCTGGCTGAAGAACCAGATTACCTTAAGACTCATATCGATCTCGGTTATGCCGGATACTTTGCAGCAATCAGCGGGAACACTTCGTTCCTGAATGATTCGATGACCTATTCGGCGAAGGCGCTCGAGATGATTCAGGCAGGCAAGGCCCCAGACGATTGGAAACCATTTAGTGGTAAAGACGAGACCATCGCCTGGATGAACTTCATCATCGGCACGGGCAAGATTACCAATGCCCCGGCGGATGCGATTCCGTTCTTCATCAAGGCTGCGACCATCGAAGGTCCATTCAAGAAGTCGGCGCAAACATATTCGTTGTTGGGCCAGGCTTACGAAGTCGGTGTCTATGCCAAGCAGTTTGAAGAGTACAACCGTCTCTATAAAGACAAGCCTGAGACTCCCGAAAGCAAGTTGGCGCTCGAGAATATCAACCAGGTAATTGATCGAGTGATCGACGCTTATGCGCGTGCCGTAGCACTTGCCGGTACCGATCCAAAGAACCAGAAGATCAAGGACGAGTCACTAAAGAGCCTGACCACCTGGTACAAGTTCCGCAACAACGACTCTGATGCAGGTTTGACCGAGATGGTCGCAGGCATCATGTCTAAACCATTGCCGCCGCAGCCAACTCCGATAACGAGTTTGCCTGCTGCGTCACCGGGCTCAACTTCCGGAGCAGGTTCAACAAACGCTGGTTCCGGTCAAGGAACTGCGGCAGCGACGCCAGCAGCAACACCAAAACCGAGTGCCTCGCAAGCTGCGACTAAGCCGGGTTCAACTACTTCGAATCCCAGCGGTCCTGGTCGTCCATAACTCGCTCGTTAGATCAACCGGCCCAATCATTACGCCGGAAGCATTGTCAATAAAGACGATGTTTCCGGCGTTTGTTACAATTGGGCCGCCTTGAAACCACCTGAAGACAGTAGCGTTACAGAGCTTGATCGTCTCGAGTCGATTCTCGGATATCGATTCCGAGATCGTGCGTTGCTGGAACGTAGCTTGACCCATCGATCGTGGGCGCATGAACAGGTTGCGCCCGGCGCTGGAGACCAGGCCCGCCAGCTACACAACGAAGCTCTGGAGTTTCTGGGTGATTCGGTACTCGGGTTAATCGTTGCTGACTTCCTTTGTAAGGCCTACCCCACAGTCACGGAAGGCGAGTTGTCGCGCATGAAGCATCGTTTAGTGAGTGCGCCGACTCTGGCCGGGGCTTCTCAGCGGTTGACACTCGGGCAGTTCTTGCGTTTTGGACGTGGTGAGGAAAAGAGTGGCGGACGACAGAAAAACGCTTTGTTAGCCGACGTCTTCGAAGCTATCACTGGCGCAATATTTATTGATGGGGGGCTCGAGTCGGCCACTGTCTTTGTTGGAAACGCATTGGAACAGGAACTAAGTGCCGCCAACCCGGCCTCCGCAGCTGAATCAGATTACAAGACGATGCTTCAAGAGCGATTGCAGGCAGAACGCCTGCCCGCACCTCGTTACACCGTGGTTGAGACTATCGGTCCTCCGCATCGCCGAACGTTCTATGTCGAAGTTTGTTGGGACGGTGGCAAGGTGCGCGGTGAAGGCCACTCGATAAAGACCGCAGAAGCCGCTGCCGCCAAGCAGGCCCTGCAGATCATGAGGTCCAGTCAATAGCACTTGAACTGCCACATCCTCCCCCTCGATCGTCCGCCCGATCGCCGAAAGAAACTCAAACTTGACCCCCGCACATAACGTATCTAGGATGTTTCCAGATGAAGAGTAACCCCGTTAAAGAGCCTAAGCCCCAGTCGCCCTCACCTTCCGTGAAGGAAACCAGCACGTTTTCTCTTTCCAAGGTTTTCCATCGCAACGGTCACGAAAAACCCGCTGAACCAGAGCCTATTGGACCACCAAAATCGATCTGGCGTGAGTACTTTGAGTCCGCCGTCGTGACGGTGATCATGGCGCTGTTTGGCATGACCTTTATTGTCCAGGCAGTCAAGGTTCCCACGGGATCGATGCAGAATACGATCACAATTGGCGATCATCTTCTCGTAAACAAGTTCATATTCGCACCAGGTGCCTCGCTGCCTTTCTTACCGCAAAGGGAAATCAGCCGGGGCGATATCATTGTTTTTAAGTATCCAGGTAATAAGTACGATCCCAAACGCGATGACCGTCCTGACAACAAACCGATAGTCACCAACTATGTGAAGCGAGTAATAGGCTTGCCCGGCGACCGCATCCGCATCGATGGTCACGATGTCATCGTAAATGGCGAAGTGTTGCCGGAACACCGGATCGAAGCGATTGATCGCAACGACAATAAGTCGCCGCTGGATATCAAGAACAATCCCTCACGAAAGCCCGGTGAAACCTATGACGTCTACTGGCGCACAGACGTGGAAGAGGACGGGTACCCCATCTTCGATTTTGTAGGCGACGGCCGCGAGATTGTGGTTCCCGGCGAGAGCTATTTCGTAATGGGAGATAATCGCAACAACAGTGAAGATAGTCGCTGGTGGGGCTTCGTTCCTCGCGATTTAGTGATCGGCCGTGCGATGTTTGTCTATTGGTCGTACGACGAAAGCGCTCCTGACCACGGCAGTTTTCTGATCAATTTCTTCAAGAACACCCGTTGGAGCCGGACCGGCACGATGGTGAAGTGAAGTTCACCGCAGCTTGCGTTAACAACCCAGTTAATTCACCGAACAATTTGAAACACGGCAGTCACTTTTTTGACTCACACCAGGCTCATTCTGAAGCTGGTGTGAAGATCAAGAAGAGAGGTGTCTTGTATCAGGATGTTTAGGACTTGGACACTATCCGGTCTGAGCTGGAAAGAGTTTTTCCAGCGGCTTTGGGTTCAGATGAACGAAGATGACGTGTGGGGTCGCGCCGCACAACTTTCGTATTACTTCCTCCTGGCACTCTTTCCTCTATTGCTCTTTCTGGTGACTCTGCTTGGCTATTTCACCGACGCTAGTGAAGAACTACGAAACAGCCTTCTCTCTTATCTCGGTCGGGTAATGCCTCCGTCCGCACTCGATCTCGTCAACACGACTTTGGATGAGGTCGGCAATCGGAAAGGAGGGGGAAAACTCTCATTTGGATTACTGGTGACACTCTGGGCAGCCTCGAATGGCATGGGCGCAATCAGCCAAACTCTGAATATCGCCTACGAAGTTGAAGAGTCTCGGCCGTGGTGGAAGGTGAGACTGGTCTCAGTTGGATTAACGATTCTTTTGGCCGTACTAATTATTTCAGCATTGGTACTTGTTCTTTACGGATCAAGATTGGCCAGTTTAATTGCCTGGTATGCAGGACTGGGCGACACGTTTGTGTTGGGCTGGAAGATTCTTCAGTGGCCCATCGTACTCGGTTTCCTGCTCTTCGGTTTCGGTTGTCTCTACTTTTTTGCGCCGAACCTTCGCCATCAGCGTTGGGAGTGGGTCACGCCGGGTGCCGCCGTGGCGGTAGCACTCTGGCTTCTGGCTTCGCTCGGCTTTCGTGCGTATCTTTATTTCTTTAATAGTTACAGCGCAACCTACGGTTCACTCGGCGCATTGATAATTCTAATGCTATGGTTTTACCTGACCGGGATGGCGGTACTGGTCGGTGGTGAGATCAATTCAGAGTTGGAGAGAGCCGCAAAGAAACTTAACGTAAATGACTAAGCCCCGAATTATCAATCTTGTCTTCAACCGAATTGGGAGACATGTCTTCGGAGCAATTGCCCTGGCCGCCTGCTTGTTAATTGCCTCGGTAACACTCGCTCATGAACCACAACGCTCGAGAAAGAAGACCGTAAACAAGCCTGCAGAGAACAGCCTCGCAAAACTTCGCGACGAATTCATTACGGCGACAAAGACCTACAAGGCCAGTCTCGAAAAGTTGATCGTGTTGTACGAGAAGAACGTGACCAAGGCAGAGGAACATGTTGTTCAGTCTCGTCGTCTTTATTCAGAGGGTTTGATTTCAAAGAAACAGCTCGATGACGCGGAGTTGGCAGTGGC
>DATBMP010000384.1:0-3513 GCA_036554845.1 Pyrinomonadaceae bacterium | reverse complement strand
TTGGAATTTGGGATTTGGGATTTGGGATTTGGGATTTGGAATTTGATCTTTAATTTTAGGTGGGGGCCGTGGCCGCGTTTTAGTGGTCGTCAGTCCAGATATCAGGTTGGGAAGGGTGGTTTACCCCCGCCGGTGCGAATGTGATTCCTAATGCGTTTGATTGGACTTAAACACTAAAAAGACCTCAACCCGACCGGCGGGGGTAAACCACCCTTCCCAACCTGATATCTGGGCTGACGACCACTAAACGCGGCCACGGCCCCCACTTAAAATTAAAGATCAAATTCCAAATCCCAAATCCCAAATCCCAAATCCCAAATTCCAATTTATCCCAATTTCCAAATCCCAAATTCCAAATTCCAAATTCCAAATCCGCAATCCGCAATCCGCAATCCGCAATCCCTCATCCCTCATCTACATCCCGCAGTCGCCAGATGTCCACGTTGACCAACTCGGCATAATGCAACAATGGATCGCTTTTCGGAGTGGGCAGATCCAGGACTTCGATCATCGTTGATTTATAGGAATTGAGCTTTGCCTTTTGCAGCGGCCACGGTTCGTGATGAATGCGCGCTCGGTACAGCTTGTCATCATCATCCGCACTATAAAGGCAGTAGCGCTCAGTCAAAAAGAAATCCAATGAACCTGGTTGCGAGAACGCACGCGTCTCTCCAATCTCCCACTGAGCTGAAAATTCAGCCTCAGGTTCCTCGGTTCGTGAAGACGCGTAGTCGATTACATTGTCTTTCTGGTCCAACTGCATCTCGGCATTGTAATAAGGCAGGTGAAAAAACGTGCGCGCTGCCAACACCGCAGCCGAGCTTTCACAATCCAGCGAGAAGAACCAAACACCAGGGACGTTGTCGTAATAAACGTACGTGCGCACGTTCAGTTCATGCATCGCACTGAAACCGGGAACGGCGGGAAGCAGCGGCGGGAACGGGCGAATGTCCCACATGGTAAATGGAACGACGCCGATCCACGCCGAGCCGTCGAACGTATCAATCTCGAGTTCATCGGGGATCAGCGGACGCAACAAGTCTTCATCGATGCGCCAGTGCATGAACAGAAGCTTGCCCCAGCTCTGGTGCATGATCGGCTGGCCCTCAGGTCGATGGCGTAGGGCGAGTCGATCGAGGTCCGACAACTTCTTCATCGCGTCATCCAATCCGAGAGAATTCTACTTTAGTTCCGCATTCAACCAGTTGATGACAGTGCGGTACCAAAGCTGTGAATTCTGCGGCTTCAGAATCCAGTGGCCTTCATCGGGGTACAAAAGAAGTTTTGACTTTACGCCTCGTCGTTGTAACGCGGTGTAAAGCTGCAGACTTTCTGTGTACGGAACCCGGTAGTCCAGCTCACCCGCGGTTACCAGAGTCGGCGTGTTGAAGTTGCCGGCAAACAGATGAGGGGACCAGCGTTGATACATCGTCGGGTTGGTCCATGGCGTGCCTTTGAACTCCCATTCCGGAAACCACAATTCTTCTGTTGCTCCATACATGCTGGTGAGGTTGTAAACACCTGCATGCGACACCAGCGTTCGGAAGCGAAATCGAGGATCGGCGTTGTGGCCCAGAATCCAGTTCACCATGTAACCGCCGTAAGATGCACCCGCCCCGCCGATGCGATTCTTGTCGATGAAGTTGTTGCGCCGAAGCACTTCCGCAACTCCGTTCTTCAGATCGACGAACACCTTGCCACCCCAGTCGGCGCTGATCTCATTGACAAACTGCTGGCCATAACCAACCGAACCGCGAGGGTTTGGCATGAAAATGACGTATCCGGCATCAGCAAATATCTGTGGGTTCCAACGATAACCCCAGTTATTGTTCCATGCGCTTTGTGGACCACCGTGAATCAAGACCAGCAACGGATAAAGTCTGCCAGGTTCGAAGTTTGATGGCTTGATGATGTAACCATGTATCTTCTTGTTGAGTGCTCCGTTCCATTCAATCTCTTCCGCCGCTCTTAGTCTTGCCGGCGCCATCAGATCGCGGTTGATCGCAGTTACTGCCGACATCACACTGCCGTCGCTCCGCGATTGGAAGATCTCCGTGGGAACAGCGAGCGAACTGCTTGCATAGACCAACGTGTTCCCATCGGAAGTCAGTTGGAGATTAGTTGCAAAAACTTTATCTACTACTTTTGCTGGCACGCCTCCAGTAATCGCGACTTTGTAGATCGGATGTAAACCGCGTTCGCCTGCAATGAAATAGATGGTCTGCCCATCGGGCGCCAGCACAATCTCTTCGACGTTCAAATCGAACCCGCGCAGCAACTCCGTGCTCGTTCCGCTGGTCCGGTTGTAACTCATCAAGCGCCAACGATCGGCTTCGAATCCTGCCGTTGCCTGCGAGCGATAGATGATCGACTTACCGTCACGTGTGTAGATTGGTCCAACATCGTAACCACGATTTGTAGTGGTGATGTTTTTCGGCGTACCAGCGTTCACCGAGACTACAAAAACATCGCTGTTAGTGGAGATTGCCTCGATCTTGTCGGGATTGCGTAGGAATGCGATTTCGGAACTGTCAGGCGAGAACGAATAGTCAACATCACTGGACGCGGCATACGGAGGTGAATCAAAGTTCCCCGGAGTTAGATCTCGTGCGGTTCCTCCATTAGCAGCCACGACAAAGACATGCGTTCTTTTGAGATCACGCCACTCGACCCAGTGACGAAAAAGCAATCGATCGGTCGTATGGGCCTTGACCTTGCTCTTGTCCGCAGCCTCGTCCTTTCTCTTGTTGCAGTCATCATTACTGCAATCGGGATAAACCTCTGAAGCGAAGGCGATCAGCTTGCCGTCGGGTGACCAGACTGGTCCTGCTGCGCCGGTTGAGATTTTGGTCACCTGTTCTTTATCGCCACCATCAGCGTCCATCGTCCAAATCTGACTGCCCGTTACGTAGGCGATCTTCTTACCGTCCGGCGACCAACGCGGTTGAGTTGCTGAGCCATCGCCGCTGGTCAACTGTTTCATCTCGCCGCCGCCGATAGGTATCGAGTAGATCTGGGTCAGAACTCTGTTGCCATCGAAGTTCACATCGCCGATGGTGAATAGGACACGTCGCCCATCGGGTGAGACCCGAGGATCGCCAACGCGCCTGACTTTCATCATTTGATCGAAGCCGAAGGGTTGCCCCACTTGTCTAAGGACTTGACCAACGGCTGTAGCGCTAAAGGCGAGCAAAAGGACACAGATCGAGATACCAAGACGCTTCATATGTTTCCTCACAGGTTGTATTAGAAATTCTTACCGGGAAAGCGCGATCATTATTGCACTAAATTGTGGGTGACGCATCTTTGTCAGTTGTCAGTTGTCAGTATGCTCTGTGGCGATGTGTTCCTCAGAATTGAACAAGTCAGGAAGGGCAAGTGGTCCAAAAAGGCATCCATATGTGGCGGCTTGGCCGCATCCTTTGCGGTAAGGCTCTGCCTTACCGTCAAGCGTCCGTGTAAAGTGGCTATGCCTTGTCCTCGGGATCAGGCGCAGCCAAATATATCTTGCTG
>DATBMP010000263.1:0-4043 GCA_036554845.1 Pyrinomonadaceae bacterium | reverse complement strand
CCAACCTGAAATCTTTGGCAACTGACTTCTAACCCCTGACACCTGACCACTCTCCCCTAACACAAGGCCCCTGATGATTGTTAGACATGCGCATCTGGATCGATCTCGCAAACTCCCCGCACGTTCCCTTCTTTAAGGCGTTAATTCCCGAATTCAAACAACGTGGTCATACAGTTGAAGTCACTGCGCGTGACTTTGCTGAAACGGTTGCCTTGTCGCAAGCAGCGAACCTGAAGGCAGAGGTAATCGGTAGCCACGGCGGAAGAGCAATCGCGGGTAAAGCTGGAAACCTCATCACACGTGCTCGTGAACTGAGGAAGTGGGCCAGAAAACGCCCTCCTTTTGATCTCGCTGTCAGTCACAATTCGTATTCGCAGATCCTTGCTGCGCGTGCGCTTCGAATTAGGAACGTAACCTTGATGGACTACGAGTATCAGCCGGCGAACCACCTCGCTTTTCGATTAGCGTCGAGAGTTATCGTCCCGGATTGGTTTCCCGAGCAGTCACTCAATCGTTATGGCGCGCATCGAAAGAAGGTGCGACGCTATGCAGGCACCAAGGAAGACGTTTACCTTGCTGACATCAAGCCCGATCCAGGATTTGGATCCTCGTTAAGAAAGCTCGGGATTGAACCCGAAGACACGCTGGTCGTTGTCAGGCCGCCGGCTGTCGAAGCGCTCTATCATCGTTTCGAGAATAAGCTGTTCGATGATCTGCTCGCATTCCTGGTGGGCCAACCACGAGTCAAAGTCGTGTTGCTCCCCCGAAGTGCAGCTCAACGCGAGCGATATACCGAAGTGATTGTGCCTCCAGCCCCATTGGACGGTGCGAATCTGATTGCAGCGGCCGACTTAGTGATTAGTGCTGGAGGAACGATGAATCGCGAGGCAGCAGCCTTGGGAACTCCTGCGGCGACGATCTATTCGGGCAAGTGGGCTGCGGTGGACGAGCAGCTCAGTCAAAGCGGGAGTTTGCTGAGGATTGAATCGAAAGCAGATTTTGATCAACTACCATTGAAAAAGAAGGCCGCGTCAACCCCTCGGCAAGCCTTGAAGGTGAAACAACAGGTCGCCGATCTGATCCTGGAAGGTTGGTAGGGCGTTCTAATGTCCGTTTAGTACCCGTCGCCACGAAAGATCACCAGGGCGGTCCGCATCATGATCTTTAAATCAAATAACACCGACCAGTTCTCGATATAGAAGAGATCCAATCTCACCATCTCTTCAAATGGCAACCGATTCCGTCCCGACACCTGCCACAGTCCTGTCAGTCCCGGTTTCATATCTAAACGTTTTCGATGCCAAAGCTCGTATGCTTCAACCTCGTAAGCGATCGGCGGACGTGGTCCAACGATACTCATGTCCCCACGCAGAACATTTATTAGCTGCGGAACTTCATCGAGGCTGAGTCTGCGCAAGAATCTTCCCACACGCGTGACGCGAGGATCGTTCTTGAGTTTGTACCGAGGGCGATCCGGATCACCTACATTCGCGTCTGCACGTCCGGCAATGAACTTGCGCTGATACTCCTTGTGAATCTGATCATCTGTTCCCATGTGCATCGTGCGAAACTTGTGGACCAGAAAGATGCGACCATCCATTCCAACTCGTTCCTGTGAATAGAACACGGGCCCGCGAGAATCCAGTTTGATGAGCAGGGCAATCAATAACCAGATGGGAGCGAAAAGAACCAACCCGAAGGTTGCCATTGCGATATCTGAAGTTCTTTTGATCAGCCTGGCCCAATTGGAGAGCGGTTCGCGGAAAAGCCGAATCATCGGTAAGGCGCCAATTTGATCGATCTCAGTTTTACGTGGCAGGCAGTTGAACAGACTCGGCGCAATGCGGAACTCTACGCCGCGTCCGCGTCCGCACCGCATCATCACCTCAAAAAGAACTGCATTGTTTACGTCAGGGTCGGCAATGATTACTTCGTTGGCTCCCGACTCGCGAATGGTTTCCGGAAGGTCCTTCAGATTGCCGATCACTGGAACGCCTTCGTAGGTTTCACTTAGATGTGATCCTGCTGTTGCCGCGCTTTCCACCAACCCGATCACGCGGTAACCCAGCGCCGGTCGTTTCCGCATTTCGTTGATGCAGAGCGAGGATTCTGGACCACGCCCGACGACCAATGTGGGAATCAAGTTAATTCCCTGTTGTCGCACGAAGCTTTGCGCGTTGCGAAGCAGGAGCCGCAACAATTCGGTCGCGCCAAATACCAAAAGAAAATCGAGTAGGAAGACCGCGCGCGCGTACGAAAAGGCTCGATATTCGAAACCGCCTCGATAGAGGAACGCGGCGGCGACAATCAATAAAGATCCGATGGCCGTGGCTTTAAAGACTCGGATCGCATCCTCAACAAACGAAAACTCCCCGCGTAATCGATAGAGCTCGTAATAGTGGTAAGTGAGAACGCGAATCAGAACGACTAAGGGCAGCAGAGCACCATAAGGTGCGAACCGTCCACTCCATGAAAAACCGTCGACGGTTGATTGAAAGAGTGGTCCACCGTGCCGGAGATAGTAGGCGGCAGCAAAGGAGCCAGCTGCGATCAGCGCATCGGTCAAGATCAGGCTTACCTTGACTGTGGGCATGACCCATCGCGGCGCACGATTGGGTACGCGCACCGTGCTTGCCTCAATCAATCCTTTTCTGATTCGTTCCGCTCGCATGGGACTTATATGACTTATGGGACCTATATGACTTATAGGATCTATAGGACTAATACGACTTATTGGATCCCCGCCAACGCCAACTCCAACAACAACACCTTCTTTATACCCCTGTACAGCGGTTCGATCTCACAATTTTCAGTTAAAGCATGCGAATCTGTGCACGGACCCGCGCCTGTTGAAATCGACGGAATGCCGGCCAACAACGCCGCACTCGAGTTGTTTGAACCGCTTGGAGTTATCGGCGGATTGAATCCCATCGCGCGATGTACAGCTTCAGCCATCTTCACCAAATGCGATTCTCGATGACCGGGTATCGATGCCACCGGAGACTTGGATAAAACCTCAGTTTTCACCGTGACGTTTCCTCGACGCGCCTCTTCTTGCAATATCGTAGCAATCTTACTCTCAAGGTCACTGATGACCTGATCATTCGTGGAACGTAAATCAAGCGAGAACCACGCATCTGCGGCTTTCGCGTTTACAACTTCCGAACCTCCCAACATACCAATGTTGACATGTGAGCTGGGAGGAACTTTTAGTTGGTAGATGCGCGAGATGGCCTTTGCGAGCGGCAACGTCGCGGAATAAGGCGGTGTGCGCGACCGCGTATGGCCGCCTGGTCCAATAAAGTGATGCCGGTACCAGTTGATTCCGATACCCGCGTAAGTGAATCCCTCGAAGCCGCCGTCGAGCGCGATGTAGTAACCGATGTTTCCCTTGTTCTCTTTTACGAAATGCTCTGCTCCCGTTAGCCCACCTTCCTCGTCGGTGGTGAAGACAAAGACGAGATCCCCCTTCGTCTTGATCGCTGCGGCGTTCAAAGCGCGAATAGTCGCCAGTAAGGCTTCGATGTTTCGCGTGTCGTCACCAACGCCGGGAGCGTATACGCGCCCATCTTTGACAGTAGCTTTGATTTTCAAGCCAGGTTGAAAAACCGTGTCGAGATGCGCATCAAACACCGTGACAGGTCCACCGCCGGTGCCTTTCCTTACGGCGATCAAGTTTCCGGCGCTGTCATATCGAATCTGGTCCAGGTTGTAAGTACGCAGTAGTTGTTCGATGTATGCAGCTCGTTCCTTTTCGTGATTCGAAGGAGCATTGATTTCAGTGATCGCAATCCACTCACGAAGAATTCCATCGCGGTTCTGATCAATGTAATCAAACGCCGACTTTACTTTGGGGTCGTTCTGCATGGTACGGACCTGCTCAATCAGCGCAGAAGGCGTTTGGCCATGAGTGTAGATCGGTAAAAGCAATAAAGCCTGGACAAGCAGGAGAAGACAGACGCGTCTGACCATAGGGTTCCTTTGGGGGTGAATATCCTGAAAACTGGGATTGTATTCTACGGTTGCTTTCAATTGAGACAAAA
>DATBMP010000383.1:0-4202 GCA_036554845.1 Pyrinomonadaceae bacterium | reverse complement strand
ATCGGCCGCGCACCCGACAACGCAATTGTTCTCGACGATCCTCGCGCTTCCCGCTATCACGCACATATCAATTCCGCCGAAGATGGTACGTACACGCTTGTCGATGGGGCTTTAATAAACGGACAGCTCCGTCGCAGCGCGAATAAAGTTTTCATCAACGGTGAGCCACATTATGAGTACCGCCTGGAAAATGGCGATCGCATAACGATCGGAGCAAGCACTCTACGTTTTGAACAAGCCCCACAAGAGCGCACGACTGAAGTGCGATATGACGACAAGCCGCTCGGTCATACACAGCTACTTATTTCTGCAAATGATGTGCTGAGTACCGTGGTGCAAGCGAAGGCTGACGAGGTCGCACCGGCTTCAGCCTCTCGAGATAGAGTGCTGGAAGCTTTACAACGCAAGGCAAATATTCTCACCGCGCTTTACGAAATGAGTAAGACGTTAAGTTCGGTGTTCGACCTTGAAGAGATTTTCGCGAAAGCCACCGACATCATCTTTCGATCTACTCCCGCTGATCGGGTGGTTGCCCTTCTGGTTGAAGGTGACGGCAGCCAGGATCTCGAGGACATGGATCTCAATCCCATCGCAATGCGTGCTCGAGATGAAAAGTTAAACGACCATGCGCGTAAACTGACGATCGGGCGGACTATCACCAAGAAGGTTATGAAAGATCGCGTTGCACTCCTATCGCAGGATGCAGCCTCAGATGAACAGTTTGCCGGAGTCGATTCGATCGTTTCACAAGGGGTTCGCTCAACTATCTGTGCGCCGCTGGTTAGTGAGTCGCGCGTCCATGGCGCAATTTATGCAGATCGTCTTGATCCGTTCGCTGCTTTCAAACCTGACGATCTCGAATTGATTAGCGCGGTGGCAGCTCAAGCTGCGATCGCGGTCGAGAATGCGCGGGCCCACGAGCGTCTGGCACGTGAAGAAGTTGCGCGTGCAAATTACAGCCGGTTCCTACCCGAGTATGTTGTGAAGCAGATGCTGGAGAACCCTGACTCGTTCAAACTCGGCGGGGTGAACCAGACCATCACGATTCTTTTTGCCGACATACGAGGTTTCACACGGATGTCGGAACATGCAGCACCGGAAAGAATCGTTGGACTGCTCAATAGATATTTTTCAGCGATGACTGACATCATATTCGCGCATGGAGGCACGCTCGATAAGTACCTCGGCGATGGATTGATGGCACTGTTCGGCGCTCCCACCACAACTCCTGAAGACGCCGGCAACGCCTTGAGTGCCGCTGTCGCAATGCAACGTCGCGTTCTGGGCATCAATCAAGAGTTGGTTGCAGAAGGTTTTCCTGAACTCGGCGTGGGAATCGGATTGCATACTGGGGAAGTTACGGTCGGCTACATCGGATCAGAAAGAAGATCTGAATATACGGCTATCGGAGATACTGTTAATACCGCCGCCCGGCTCGAGTCGAATGCCATGCGCGGTGAGATTTTGATTTCGGACGCGACGGCGAAGGCCGCACATAGTCGTTACAAGCTAAAGCCCAGGGAACCTATTAATGTTAAGAATCGAACTCAGCCAGTGGTTCTGTGGGAAGTTGATTGGCAAAGGGCCAGCGGTGCATCCTAGCAATTGGTAATTTGGGTCAGTACTGCTTTCAAGGAGGCAACAGGAATGGCGAACAAATGCGGATGCGGTTGATGGTCCGTACCTTGTTCGCCATTCAGTTTTTTCTATGTCGTTCATGAGTAAAACAAGCTCGTTCATCGGGCTGAGTGCTCTGCGAAACCTTGTGTCTGACTCAATGGCCATCGACATGGGATCCGCCAGCACGATCATTGCAGTGCGCGGTCGTGGAATAGTGGTGGATGAAGCGTCCGTCGTCGCAATTAACAAGACCACCGGTGAAGTGATCGCAGTCGGCGACGAAGCGCGCAAGATGCAGGGCCGAGAGGCGCGTGATGTGACGGTAATCGCGCCTCTGGTAGATGGCGTTGTTGCCGATTTTGAGAGAACACGTGCGATGCTCGAGCACTTTGTGCGAGAGGCGCGAAGTGGAACGTCTCATTTCAGCAGACGCGCAATAATGAGTGTGTTGTCAGGTGTGACCCAGGTCGAGCAACGCGCACTTCTAACTGCCGCCGAAGAAGCACACATCGGGCGTGTCTACATGGTTGAAGAAGGTTTGGCCGCTGCGATCGGCGCAGGTGTGCCGATCAATGATCCACATGCCTCGGCCGTGGTAGATATCGGCGGGGGAACGACGAACGTCGCAGCGATTGTGGACGGCTCGATCATTGCCGCGCGTGCGGAACGAGTGGGGAGTTCCGACATCGATGCCGCGATCATGGACCGCCTGAGACGACATCGAGGATTGACCATTGGAGTGCAGACTGCCGAGCGTCTGAAGTTAGAACTCTGTTCAGCAATTGAGCCCAGAGATCCGTCACGCAAAATGGATGTTCGTGGTCGTGACGTGCAAACGGGCAGTCCCGACGCTGCAGATGTGACAGCAGGTGAAGTCTATTCGGTTACTGTTCCGATTATTAGAAAAATTGCTGAAGAGGTGCGCGAAACTCTTTCTGAGCTGGCGCCTGAGGTCGCAGGTGATATCTATGATCGAGGAGTAATTCTGACTGGCGGAGGAGCTTTGCTTGATGGAATGGCTCAGTACCTGGGTAAACAGCTCAATCTTGCAGTCAGAGTTGCGGACGAACCTCGGTTCGCGATCGTGCGCGGTTTGTCGCAGATGTTTGACGAGCCATTGCTACTGCGACGAGTCGCCAGAACTGAAGCACATCCCCTAATTGAGCCAGAAGCCAATGTGTTCGAAACTTAAGCCACGATGAAGGTTCGGGATTTTTTTAGAAAACAGATCACAGTCGCTCGCGTGTACGGCATTCCTGTCCGCATCGACTACCGCTGGTTCATCGTGGTCGGACTCAGCGTTTGGCTGATTGCCAGCAACCTGCAGAATCACACCGGCATTCAGGTGGGAAATGTCCGCTTGCGCCCAATGGATCCCGCCGGCGCCTGGCTACTCGGCTTCATTACAACAATTGGTCTCTTCATCTCGGTGTTTGGCCACGAACTGTCACATGCATTGATGGCGCGCGCAGAGGGAATTGAGATTGAGGAGATCGTGCTGCATCCCTTTGGTGGACTGGCGCGGCTACGTTCCGAGCCACAGAATCCTGGTGCCGAACTGCGAATTGCCATGGCTGGACCAGCCGCGAGTTTTCTTTTCGCAATTCTCGCTTTTGGTGCGACCAAAATCGCCGCTCTGGGAAACTATGCTGCCACCTTCATTGTTTTCTCGCTGATTGCCTGGGGCAACTTATTGCTCGCAGTGTTCAACCTCTTCCCAGGTTATCCATTGGATGGCGGCCGCGTGTTGCGAGCAATTCTTTGGCGGAGAAGCGGCAGTATCGCAAACGCTACTCGCATGGCAGGAATCTGCGGAGTCCTGATCGGCGCTGTTCTGATCCTCTTTGGTATTTACACAGTAATCGCGCCGAACTGGCGAGCATCGCAGCCTTATTTCATGGGCGGATGGTCCATTCTGGTGGGTTTGTTTCTCCTGGATACTGCTGCTCGACTTGTTAAGAGTGCGCACGGAGCACGTGTACTGACGGTCGGCGAAACCATGTCGGCGCCGGTGGCAATCGAACCGGAACTATTTGTGAGCAAGCTGATCGACGAGATTCTTCCGCTTCATCGCCAAACAAGTTTTCCCGTAGCCATAAACAAGCGACTCCATGGAATTCTTGCGCTGGAAGATCTGAAAACTCTGCCACGCGAACGCTGGCGAGTAACCCGGGCCCGCGAAGTAATGCGTCCAATTGGTCCGCGTTTCTTTGTAGAACCTTCAGCGACCTTGGAGTATGCGAAAGAGTTGATGAAAAGGAATGGTGTCGGCTCACTCGCGGTTGTTAATAACGAAGGCGACCTGGTCGGTTTCATCCAAAGCGGACGATTAAGACGTCGTTAATACATCTTTGCGCGGGCAATCGGCGTACCCATTGCCACAACCTCTCTTTTCCGCGATAATCCGAGCGGAGCCTTAATTCCAAAGCTGAAGATTGCGCTGATCAGATCGTCCTACCAAACTCGGTCGGAAACGATTTGGGGAAACTAAATTGCAGCTTCTAAACCGGAAATCGCGAAGTTTAAGTTCGGAATCAAGAAATGCTGCTCCTGCTGCCATACACGGACTACCTTAGAAGACT
>DATBMP010000344.1:0-7597 GCA_036554845.1 Pyrinomonadaceae bacterium | reverse complement strand
CCCTTTCTGAGAAGAGAAATCCGCCAGATGGGTCTGCGTTTGCCACGAACGACTCGAACTCGATCGGACGCCGAACGACTGGAACCAGCGCCCGACCAGACTGTTTAGCTGCTTCCAGGGCGATCCGTTGCCATCGCACGACCCGTTTATCCGCATCGGCATCGTCTCGCAGTCGAATATCAGCATGTCGAGTGATTAAAGGAACGATAGTTACCACACCCAGTTCAGTAGCTTTTTGGACCACCAGGTCAAACTTATCGCTCTTTAGCAACGCCAGGACCAACGTGATTTTAAGCGGAGATTCCGGTTTCGCTGGATCAACTTCCCGAGTAACCGTCAGGACGACTTCACGATCGATCTCAGCAACTTCGCATTGGACTTCTCGGCCAGCGCCATCAAAGACATAGATTTGATACCCGGGTTTCAGGCGAAGTACGTCACGAAGATGGCGCGCTTCATCGTCACGTAAGACGACTGACTTTCCATCACGAGAGAATGATTCAACGGGTGCGTAAAACCTGCGACGCGTCATGGCACCTACACCACCACACAGGCCCACTCGCCATCGAGCATTGTCTCAACTGGATTGGTGACACCTTGCGTGCGGAGGCTGTTAAGAACTGTTTCAACTTGCGTTGCGAGGATGCCGGAAAGAATCAAGCGGCCGCAGGTTGCACCGATTAGCGTCGGCAGCAATTGCAGGATCGTTTCAGTGGTGAGGTTCGCGCAGAGGCAATCTACCGACGGTGTCGTTTCATCAATGGACCCCACATAAAACTGAATCCGATCGGCGACGTCATTAAGTTCAGCATTCTCTCGAGCGATCGTCACTGCATCGCCGTCCGTGTCACAAGCCGCAACTGTTGCGTACGGAATCAATTTAGCCGCTGCGATTGCCAGGATGCCGGTTCCAGTTCCCACGTCGAGAAAACTTGTCCCGGCGAAATACTTCTCAATAGCGTGAAGACATAACCGGGTGGTCTCGTGCGTTCCGGTTCCGAATGCCATTCCTGGCTCGATGCGAATCACCAGGCGCGACGTTTGTGAGATCTCTGACCACGGTGGGGCGACTGTGAAGCGATCTCCGATATCGACCGGTTGCCAACTCTTTTTCCATTCAGCCAGCCAGTCTTCGTTCTGAACTTCGCGAAGAGTCATCTCACGAACGGCGGAAGTCGGAAGCGAATAGATCCTCAGGGCCTGCAGCAATTCAACTCGGACCAGTTCACGATCTGCCGGTTGCGAGAAGTAAGCCGTCACCCTCGTCATGCCCTCACCAACGTCTACTGTCTCACTGCCAATCGCCCCGGCTTCCATCAATGCAAACTCAACCGCCTCACTCGCGTTCTGTTCGAGCAGGACGTCGAGCGCAAACCAAATACTTTGTTGTTGTGGGATAGGGTTCACTGAACTCAATCCTTAAAAAACTAGACACCCATCTCATCAAGAAGGTTTTGTCGATTACGCCACTCAGATTCGACTTTTACGAACAGCTCAAGATGGACGCGGTGACCGAGCAACTCTTCGATCTCATGTCTTGCGCGAGTCCCGATCTCTTTCAACCGGCTTGCGCCCTTGCCTATGACAATCTTCTTTTGTGATGGCCGCTCGACAAAGATCGCGCAGTGAATTCGGGTGAAGTCTTCTCTGACTTCTTCCCACTTTTCGGTTACCACCGCCGTGACATAAGGAATCTCGTCACCGGTTGTTTGCAGTAGTTTCTCACGCACAATCTCGGCAGCCATGCTGCGCACTGATTGATCAGTCAGTTCGTCTTCCGCAAACAACGGCTCACTCTCAGGAAGATGCTTGATGATGCTTTCCTCGAGCTCGTCGATCATCGTTCCCTTCAATGCGGATAGTGGAACGATCTCTTTCCAGTCGTACTCATCTTTGTACTTGTCGATCAGCGGGAGCAGTTTGGATTTCTCTTCGAGTTTATCGATCTTGTTCAAAAGCAGCAGCGTTGGTTTCTCGGCTTTCCGGATCAAGTCGAGTACAAACTGATCACCCTTGCCACTTGAGGAAGCGGCATCACGGATCAGACAAACCAGATCTACTTCCAGCAACGCGTCCTGAACCGCGGCCATCATCCGTCGATTCATCTCATAACCGGGACGATGAACACCGGGGGTATCGACCAGAACAATCTGACCTTCCTCTTTCGTGATCACACCCTGAATTTTGAACCGTGTAGTTTGTGGTTTGTCTGAGACGGCGGCGATTTTCTGGCCCACCAGACGGTTGAGAAGTGTCGACTTGCCGGCGTTAGGCCGGCCGACCAGCGCCACATAACCGCTGCGATAGCTCTGCTTTCTGATTGCTTCTGACAAAGGGCCTACTCTCTTGCTACTGACTTCTGACCTGTGACGTCCGACCTCTGATTGCCGAATCTCATGATACACGTCCCGTGTCACGAAGGTTCAGGTCGTCGAGCACCCGCTGCAACTCATCTCTAATAGCTGCAAGAGTGTCATCGTCAGCATCGGCGGGCACGAATATTGGCGGCGCAATGATCACTCGCGCATTTGTGAAGGGTTTAGGCACCTGGAACCGATCCCAACTATTCACTTCCCAATAGCTTTTGGCGTTTACAGTGAACGGCAGAATCGGACATCCGGTTTTCTTTGCGAGTAACACGGCTCCCATCTTTGCGACATAACGTGGGCCTTTTGGTCCATCGATGGTAAATCCGGTTGCCCGGCCTGCTCGCATTACACGAATCATGTCGATCAAAGCTCCGGTACCTCCGCGTGTGCTTGAACCGCGTGCCGCGCCGTAACCAAACCTTTGAATGAACCGGGCGATATACTCTCCGTCAAAACTCCGCGAGGTCATCACCACGATGTTGCGGTTGCGAAAGAAGTAAGTCCCTAGAAACACGCGGTTGTGCCAGAAGGTGTAGATGGGAGATTGGCCGCTCGCCATTGCGCTCTCCCAGTTCTCCCTTCCTTCGACATCGAATCGAGTTGTGCGGCCGATCAGGTTAATCAGAATAAAGAAGACGAGATCCGCTGCCCGAATCTTGAGCCTGTCGAAGAATGAGTAACGATGGAGCGAAGCAAAGCTGTATGCACGATCGAAGACTTGTTCGGGCGCGCCCGCTGCTGTGAGTTTCTGTTCCACGAAACAATATCCAGAGGTTTCAGTAGAGCGGCGGTTCGCCATTCGGTCTCGTCTTCCAGCGCTTGTGAATCCATAACCACTGATCCGGATAAAGGCGAATCATCCGTTCGACTGCCTCCGCAAACCGAGCAGTATTTAACTCAACATCCTTTTTCGAATCACCCGTGCGGACCAACTCCACCGGAGCGTCTCCATGAAAGAAGTAACGTTTACGTTCATGGTTCCAAACCGCGCAAGTTGGAATCACCACCGCATCTGTTTTCAAAGCGAGCGTGGCAACTCCGGCCGTGGTGCATGCAAGCTTGCCAAAGAATGGTACGAACACGCCTTCGTGCGGATGAGAATTCAAGTCTGAGAGAATTCCCAGGGTTCCACCTTCTCTTAACACGCGCAGTGCCTGTCGAGCCGCACTCTTCTTATCAATAGCTCGATTTCCAAAGCGAGTCCGAATCTGCTCGATCATCTCTTCAACGCGTTCATTGTCGATCGGTCGTACCAGAAAACTGATCGGGTATTCGAGAGCTGACCAACCAAAACTAAGTAATTCCCATGAACCAATGTGCCCGGTAAGGAAGATCACGCCGCGTTTCTTCTTTTCAGCTTCACGCAGATGGGCCAGGCCTACCTGATCGTATTCAATTAGCTGTCGTAACTTTTCCGGGGTCGCTCGAGGCAATTGGCTGAACTCGCCCAGCAGTCGTCCGAGGTTGTCGAAGCACCCGCGAAGCAGGCGTTGCTTCTCAGACCTACCCAGGTCGGGAAATGCTAGATCCAAATTTCGTTCGCCTGTGCGGCGAAGACTTCCGGGGAAGAGATAGGCAATACGCCCCATCAGACGACCAACTGCAAGGGCGACTGGGCGAGGCAGAATTCCAAGGCCGGAGAGCAGCGTCCGAGCCAGCGCGTAATCGAAGTAGGTCTTTAGTTTTCCGTGTTTAGCCATCCAGGATTGGTCTAAGTTTAGCCTATTTCCGAGAGTAGGAAGGTCTTTGGGCTAATTGTTGACTATCAACATCGTTTGAAAATGGCTGCAATTTGTGGGCTCGTGACTTCCGTCAATCCGTCGCAAGCGTCAATCAGCAATCAACAATCGGCAATCGGCAATTCTTAGACCTTCTGATATATTCCGAACGGAGGGCTCGAGAAAATCGTATTGTCTTCATGAAACCCGCACCGGGTCTCAAACCTCTCCTCAGACATAACGGATCGGATTGGAGCTTGATGCAGAAACGTAGGATTCTCATCGTCGATAACAACGATGAACTGCGTGCCAGCCTCGAAAACGTGCTGGGCCGCCTCGGACACGAGGTTCTAGGTACGGGCCAACGAAGTGAAGCGCTAGCGCGCAACGATTTGGACGGCTTTGATCTGATTATTAGCGATCTCACCGACGACGTTGAGTGCATACCTGATTCGATTAACGCTTTGCAAAGAAAGCACCTGCTCGTTCCCATCACACCGAACGGATCTCAACCTGAAGTAATCAAGGCGTTCAAGATGGGCGCCGCCAACTACCTCCGACTGCCTTACAACAAAGAAGAGCTTCAGGAGATCGTCGAGCAGACACTCGAGCACAAACAACGTTGGGTCGATGATTCAACACTCGGTTCGCAGGTGCATGAAAAGATCGAATTTGAACTTCCAAGTGAACTTTCGTTGATGAATGGAGTTCTGCATTACCTCCTTGAGCGAGTTGCGAAGCTTGGATTGATCAAACCGGAGCGATCAAATTTGTACGTTGCGCTTGACGAAGCCTTTGTGAACGCAGTCAAGCATGGGAACAAGAACGATCCCAGCAAGTTGGTGCGAATCACAGCCGAGCTTTCTCCTAAAGAAGCGTGTTTCACAGTTGAAGATGAAGGCGAAGGATTTAATGTTCAGGAGATTCCAGATCCTTGTGATCCCACCAATCTCTTCAAGTCGTCGGGACGCGGCGTGCTGCTGATGTACAACATCATGGACGAAGTTGAGTACAATGCGCAGGGTAATCGCGTAAAAATGGTAAAAAGGCCTGAACCCGCAGAACGTTCACCCGAGTCTCAATTAATTGAACCAGGCAGCGTTGACGACAATCACGCCCGAAACGGCTGAGAATCTTTCCACCCACCAAGCGTCTACAACGACGGCAGGGCAGGACCTGCCGTTTTCTTTTTGGCGGACGTGGCGATGGTGGTTGCCGCCGGCAATCATCGCGCTCGTCTTGGTGCTGTTCTTTGTGGATCCGTTTATCGGTGATTGGGACGGACTCGATTACACAATGCTGTCGATTGCGGGCTATCCGTCATCGATGGCCTTAGGTCGCAATCTTTTCATCTTTGGAAACTACGCGCTTTATGAGATCGCTCGCTTTCTTTTTAATATCCAACCCGAACAGGCATATCTCATTTTCAAGTATGCAGTAGTGGCCCAGGCGCCTCTCGCTGTCGTCGCCGTGTGGATCCTTGCGCGTGATGTTACCGATTCCGTTCACGCAGCCACCGTTGCATGTCTAACGATTGCTTTGTCTCCTGTTTTTGTTTTGTACGGAGGACAAGTGATGACTGATGTGCCGTCGTTGCTTCTCCTATCCGTGGCCCTGATCATTCATCTACGTGGTATCCAACAGGATCGTGTCTGGTTAATAGTCGTCGGGGCTGCACTGCTTGGTTTAGGTGTGAATCTGAGAGAGACCGTCGGCTTTTATCTTCCCTGGCTGATTCTGGCGCCATTGCTTTTGAATAAGAGAGTCGGGCGGCGGGAAATAGTTCTAGTACTAGTGTCGGTCGCGGTCTTCTTCATCTTTGCGCTAAGTTGGTTTCTCTACTGGTTCCTGACGGACCCTCACTATCGATTCATCTGGTTCGGTTGGCGAGAGTCGTTGGCCCAGGAGTCGGCCCGACATCCGGTATCGATCAGGAATTTGCTGCCGTTCTTCATGTATTTCTTCTTTGGCGCCCCAGTTGTATTTCTAGCGCTGCCCTTCGCCGTAATCAGTGAGATACGCAAGCGAAGACTGAACGCGTTACTTCTGCTGGCTCTCGTGGGACTCTTTGCGAACTCACTGCTCTTCTTTAACTACAGCACGGCAGTTAACTGGCGTTACTTTCTGACCGGATTGCCGGCGCTGTCTCCCATCGTGGCGTTCTTTCTGATTAGAAAGTTGACGAGAAAGTTTGGCAGCGTTCAGCGAGCCTTCTTAACCTGTATTGCTGTGATCGTGGCCTTTGCCGGCGTCTTCAGTATTTACGCGCGACCGGTCAGTAAGGAGTTCATTCAGCGACGCGCCATGAGTCGAGACTATCGATATCAACTGGTGAATGTTCCACCGGATGCGGTGATGATCTCGGGCGCACAGACGATTGCAGTCACGTATTGGAAGGCGATGGGTCTGGGCCAGTGGAAGACGATCGGAACAGGTGGAGGATGGCCTGGTGATAATCTGGTTCCTGAGATTGAACGTTACCTTAATACTGGTAAACGAGTTTTTCTTGATAGCGATCCCCGTTGGTGGTTGCCGTGTGGTTGGCAGCGTAGTGAGATTGCTCCGATCGTTGCATTGGAAACCCGATTTCGTTTTCAAAAGGTCACCGACACGATTTTCGAAATCAGACCTCAGAACGATCCGACTGCCAACGACGATCCCCATTTGGAAAGGCTGTTGCCCGAGAATCGACCTGAAGACACCAAGAAGTGTTCTCCAGGTTCCAGCTGATTTCCTCAATGTGACTTCTCCAAAACCATGCCTTACGAACTTTTTCTGGCAATTCGTAACCTGCGTACGCGTCGAAGCCGGCGCCTGACACGAATAACAGCGGTAGTCGCGGTGAGTGGTATTGCCGTAGGTGTCGGCGCGCTGATCGTAGCGCTAGCGCTAGCCAATGGGTTTCGCGATGAGATGCGCGACAAGATTTTGCGCGGCACGGCCCACTTAAATGTGATGCGTGTTGACGGACGGCCGATCGGAGATTATCGGACGGTCGCACGACGAATCGGCGGGATTAAGGGAGTGGTTAACGCTTCTGGCACGACATATGACGGGGTGGTGATCAGTGGGCCAAGCGGATCGAGCTATGCGGTGTTACGAGGACTTGATCGTGAATCGCAAGCAGCACGCGGCGAACTCGAGAAACTCGTTACAGAAGGTACAGTTGCTCCGCTATTTGAACCGAAAGAGGGCGAGCTTCGTGAGATTGTCTTAGGAGGCGAACTCGCATCACGATCCGGGTTGCGTGTAGGTGACGTTGCTGAAATCTTCTCTGTAAACCCGTCAAACACCTCTGCTGAACCCGTGAGGCGTCTCGCCCGAGTGGCCGGTACTTTTCGAACCGGGCTGTTTGAGTACGACTCAACATGGATCTACCTCGCGCTCGATCTGGCAACCGCGCTAAGTGGCGCAGTCGATCGTGTGTCTGTGATCAGCCTGCAAGTGAATGACATTTACAACGTGAAAGAGATAGCAGCGACGGTTCAAGCGACACTTGGTAGTGAGTAC
>DATBMP010000341.1:0-7801 GCA_036554845.1 Pyrinomonadaceae bacterium | reverse complement strand
AAACACTTTCCCGGCACCATCGGGTTTTGCTGACCTGCGAACCCGAACGTCTGTGTCGGTGGTGGTTTCTGGAATTAACGATGCCGGTACATGTTCACCGAACCCTGCACCATGCAGCGTCACGGTTGAGGGAACGACACTTGAACAACCACCGTCTCAACCAAATGGTGGGGCCTTCAACTCGACCTATTCAGCGGGAACGATCACGTTAGGAACTCCGCTCGCGCCGGGCGCGTCGGTGAATCTACGCTTCTTGTTGGGAATTCAGCAGACGGGAAGTTTCCGGTTCTTCATGAATTTGGAAGCGTTACCGTAACTCGCCTTCGACGATCAAATTACCGGGAGAGGCAGCGATGCCTCTCCCTTTTTTTAATCGTTCAGAAGACCAAGTTCCAGATCGAATTTTTCAGATGATGGGAAGGTGTAGGTGACGGTGTAGTCGGGATAGGTTTTCTCGAGGATTGGCTTTCCATCCGCCTCCAACCAGGCATGTCCGTGCCAACCACCGTTCTCTTCTCTCCGCATGCCGAACACGATCCGTGTCGCGATTCCATTAATCGCGAGATAGCGATGTAGCACCGCAGCTCGTTTCCAACAGATAGGTCTGAAGCAGAACAACTCGGTCGTCAAGACGCTGTCCATGGCGACAGCCAGGTTCTGCTCGATATCCTCTTCAGTGTTGATCTGAGGTCTGGTTTTAGTGCTAACCATGCCAAGTGCTTCCGGCAGCGGCCTCAACTTGACCGCCAACGACAGAAACGAAATCCAGCCCGCCATCTTCAATTGGAGGATCGCTTGCTGTGGGTTCTGAATTACCTGGGTGGTAGCCCTTGAGAGAAGTTTCAGGATCTTCATCGAGTGATCGGATTCTAACTTATCTCTGCTTCTTCGCGGAGTTGCGCTCTGCGCTTGCTAGATCCGTCCTCTTCAGATCCGAATAGAGTCGCAATGGTTCAGCGTGTTACGCTACCCTCCACCCAATGACAAAAGGCCCACACAAAAAACAGGTCACGATCTACTCCGACGGCTCAAGTCTGGGTAACGGTCGTGAATCAATGACAGCCGCCGCAGTCGCCTTGTTGGGTTATCGTGGAATCTGGCGTGCCGTCGGAGAGTTTCTGGGCAAAGCTACCAATCAACAGGCCGAGATTACTGCTGCCGCGATTGGGCTCGAGGCGCTAAAGGAACCCTGTCAGGTCCATCTTTTTACCGATTCAGATTATGTAGTCCAAACCATGTGCGGACGATATCGGCGCAAAACGAACGCGAGTTGGTGGGAAAGACTTGATCGAGCGGCGAGTCGTCATGATGTTAAGTGGGAATGGATGCGTGGTCATGCGGGACACGAAATTCAGGAAGCTACTGACTGGGCCGCCAGACGAATCGCCGCGTTGGGCCACGTTGACGAGGACGTACTACGAACAGCTATTGATCGCGTTGGTACCGCCGAAGTTTAAGCTCTCTCCATCCTCCGAGCGAAAGCGATTCACATTGCCTCCCTTCAAACGACCAAATTACTTTTCTGGAAAGTTGTTGACTGCTGAAGACCTCGCAGCGGAACAGAACTATCACATCAGAAAACGGAGATTACACAACCGACATCTGCATGGATGGGGAGTCGTCAACGGTCTAAGAGTTAGTTCGAAGAACGGAGCTATTCAGATCTCAGCCGGAATTGCACTCGACTGCCAGGGAAACGAGATAATCATTGAAGAAAACGTTTCGCTCGATCCACCAACTGCCGCTTGTTCAAAGACTACTGTTTTTGTCGGCGTCCATTATCACGAGCGGCAAACAGATAAGACTGCTGTGACTACGGTCGACCGTCTCGAATACAATTTCACCGAAGAGGGCTTTAACGCAGTTCTTGAAGAAGAAAACAGTAATCGTGGACATCGACATTCAGGCGGACGTTGGACAACCTGTGGTCTGCAACACACCGTGACAATTGGCCGCTTGCGAAAAAGTAAGACAGGTTGGGTAGTTGATCGTCGGTATCGTCCTCCGCGTGCTAAATGAGTTTCCTCTGTAACTCACCAACGCGTAGTTCGCTTTCGCTCCACTTGATCTCTATAATTCTCTCTCCCGTTCGATCGACTCTGAATTAGTCGGATTTGCGCAGTAAATGGCCGCATCGGCACTTCTCTACAGACTTCTTCGCCCGCTGCACTTGCAATCCATCGGCATAGTGTTTTTGCTGAGCGTCACTGCCGCCGCGCAGGAATTGCCGCGCGGTTGGGAATGGCAAAACCCTCTCCCGCAGGGAAATGCCATTAATGCAATCCGCTTTGCTGAAGATAAGAGACACGGGTGGGCGGTTGGTTCAGATGGCGCCATCCTACGCAGCGACGACGGTGGATTCGAGTGGGAAGAACAACTGTCACCTGCAAACACGACGCTCTACGGACTTTTTGTTAAGAGTCGTTCACGAGCGGTAGTGTCCGGCGCCCGTGGAGTAATTCTCACCACCACAAACGGCGGTGACCGCTGGATTCAACGCGCAACTGGTTCGCGCGACCATCTCTTCGCAGTAACTTTCGCACCCGAAAATCACCTTCAGGGTTGGGCCGTCGGCACCTTTGGGGCGATTCTGACTACGAGCGACGGTGGCAAGACATGGAAGTCCCAGAAGGCACCAACCTCGGCACATCTCTTTTCAGTGACGTTCACAAACGCAAAGAGAGGAATTGCTGTCGGTTCCAGGGGCACACTTATCGTGACGAATGACGGTGGTGCGAGTTGGCGCGCCGTCAATGCACTTACAAATGTTGCCCTGACCGGTGTCTCGTTTGTAAATGCAGAGCGCGCGATCGTTGTCGGGTTCCGTGGGACCATCCTTGAAACGATTGACGGTGGCGCAACGTGGCGAAAGCTGGATGCGCTAGTCACGACAGATCTACTTTCAGTTTTCTTCACTGACGAGAAGCACGGCTGGGCCTCAGGTGACTCGGGCGTAGTAATGACCACCGGCGACGGCGGCAACATCTGGTTACCGGTAAATGTGCGCACCAGTCCGAAACTGGTCACGGTACACTTCGTTGACGAGAACCTGGGTTGGGCCGCGGGTACGGATGGATTGGTCGTGCGCACCGATGACGGTGGACTGTCATGGAGACGCTTGACCGAAGGCGGACGTGACGATCTGGCCGACATTGTGTTCCTCGATAATTCAAAAGGTTTTGCGGTTGGATCTCGCGGGAAGATTCTTTTCACAAGTTCGGGTGGGAAAAGTTGGACCGTCAGACCATCGGGAACAACAACCCGGCTAAATGCGATCGCGTTTTCGTCTGAACAAACTGCATGGGTTGTTGGTGACCAGGGAACTGTTCTTCGTTCGGACAACGCCGGCGTAACGTGGTCCCCGGTAACCATCGATGCGAAGGAAGACCTTTTTGGAGTTCATTTTGTTTCTGCTGAAAGTGGTTGGATAGTCGGAGCTCGCGGCGCAATCTTTCACACCTCTGATGGCGGGCAATCCTGGTACTTCCAGAATGCGAATGTCTTTAATTGGCTGGAAGACGTCAGCTTTGTAAATGAGAGGCAGGGCATCGTGGTCGGTTCGGGTGGGACGATACTGCGAACTGAAGACGCCGGCGTTACGTGGAGGCGAGTTGACAAGAACCTTCGTGAATGGCTCTACGCCGTAACGTTTGCGGATTCGGCTCGCGGCTACATCGTCGGCGCTAAAGGTATCATTCTGCGAACAGATGACGGTGGTCTTAGTTGGAAGGACTTAGAGAGTGGTTTCGCTACGAATCTTTTTGCAGTCGCCGTCGCCGGTCGTAACGATGCGCTCGCTACCGGTGATCAAGGTCGCATTCTCCATACGAGCGATGCGGGCGAGACATGGCAAATTCAACCCTCGATCACAAGTTCGCCTTTGTTCTCAGTAGCGTATCGAGGTGGGACAAACATCTGGGTTGCGGGACGCGGCGGTGCAATTCTGCGAAGGTCAGAACCGATAGCGACGGTTAAGATCCCTGTGCCAAAGATCCCGCCTGCTCTGCGCGGTGGACCACCAAAGATTCAATCGCAAAACACTCAATTTCCGCTTGATGATGGCGACATCCCCCGGGCCGTCCCGCCAGACAAACAACCCGCCCGTCCTGAATAAGCGACCTTTATTGTTGCTTGAACTTGAATTCCTTCGGAACGAATTCGAGTACTACCGGCACGCCATCGACCTTGTTCTGGTTTGAAGAAGATTTGTACGTCACAACTACCGCGTCTTCGGTCCTTCTAATCCCACACGTTAGTTCACCGCCGACATCGCTAATGTAAGTCGTGATATCGATCGCGTCGAAACTAGGCGCCGCGAAAGCGTAAAGTCGACTGCCTACTTTGACTGTAAAGACGATCGATTTCGGGCTGCAGTCGATTCGTGTTAACACGCCGAGCACTCGTGTTTCTCCCGGTTCGGGCTTTCTCAGGGCTTCTTCAAGATACGAGTGTGGATCTGTTGGTGCCTGTTGAGGTGGGCCCGATTCCACGGACGTCGTGGTTATCTCGGAGGGCGCCAGGCTGCTGCGGGCAGCCCGCTGCTTCTCATAATTCGCAACCTGTTGTTCATAGGAAATTATCGACTTCAAAAGGCTTTCAGCGTTGGCCCGCATCTGTGGATCGGAAGCGCTGGCGGCGAGACGCTCGACACTTTTCCGAGCCGCGGCAAAGTTCCGTTGGCGAAGATAGATCTGCGCCAGGATAAAAACGTATTCCTCACTACCCGGCGATAACGCGATTGCTTTATTGATGAGCGTTAAAGACTCGTCCAGGTTCTCGTCGGCGACGAGATTTATGAAGGCAAGCAACTTGTACGACTCGGCAAAGTCTGGCTTCAGCTCAATGGCACGATGGAGTCGCGTTCGCATCATTTTTGATGTTCCTGCCGGGTAACTCGAAACCCGGTCGTGTTCGTCCATGTGTTCGCGACTCAACATGAGGGCATGATAGTAGTGAGCAAGATAGTTCTTGCTATCAGCCTCAACTGCCTTCTCCAGGTGTGCCTTTGCCTCGACCCAATTCTTCTGTTCCATGTATGCCATGCCAAGAGACGCATGGGCCATAGCGAGGTTTGGATCCAGCGCCAATGCTTCGCGCAGCTTCTCGACCGCACTGTCAAAGCGACGAATGTGGAAAAGCAGATCGCCCAGGTAAGCCTGCCCTTCAGCTTCCGTGATCGGGGTGCTCTGCATCTCTGAGTCAAACTCGAGCTTCTTTTCGAACGTCGCTACATTGATGCGATAGCTCGTTTGGTTCACATATTGTTTCAACTCTTTTTCGAGCGTGCGAAAGTCCATCTGAAAAGCTTCGCGAAAAGCCGTCTCGACCGGGGTGTTCCGCATCAACAGATCCAGAAATTTTCCCAGGCTTGGTACACGCTTTCCTTCATTACCCTGGATAAGATAGTGGACCAGCGCCCATGACTGCGCATAAAACAGACTTCGCGAATCGTGCTTGTTGCGCTTTAGTGAGTAGTAGTCGACCCCAAACAAAGTCTCGAGCGGGAATAGTTTTGTTGACCGTAGCATGTAGAGATGGTGGTCGACTGGTTTACCAAGAAAAACTTTGCGACCGTCATCAATCTCAAAGGTGCTGTAGTATTCAGCGAGTCCCTCGTTGAACCACGGCGGAACCCCCGCCTGCCCCAGGGTGTTGTTCACCAGAAGATGCACGTACTCGTGAAAAATCGTGCGATAGGGGCTCTCGGCTCGCGACTCAGTGGAAAGGGCGATGTAGTTAGCGTCACGCCCGCTTTGAAAATACCCGGCCACCGAAGCTGTCTTTCCATCCTCGACCGGTTTGTACGGCTTGAAAGAGCCATCGCTCTTAAAGACCACAACGGTTGTGGGAACGGGCGAAGCTAAGGGCAGATTCGGAAATAGACGTGCGAAGACGTCGCGAAACTGCTCCATGCGCGTAGCGACCTGTTTGATCTCCTTCTCGCTTGCATTCCCGACGAGGGTGAAATTCTTGGAACGCACGACGGTCCAGTTGTCTTTAGCAAACGTCGGAGTTGGGGCCAACAGAACGATTACAAGAGTGCAAACAATACTGGAGAGTATGGGAAAGAAGCGGTTGGAGGATCTCATCTGAAGGTACCTTTTGAGGTGGATTACGGCGCAGGTTGTACTGGCAAACTAAGCATGCGGACGCACGTGCGGAAGAGCCGTCAAAGCGACTATACGAACGACTCAACAGCAGTGTCAAATATGTTGGTCAGTGGTTGGTGCTTGGTGGTTGGCGGTCAGAGGTCGGCGGTCGTTGGTCAGTGGGTTCTGAGGATGCCACGGGCTTGTCCCTTGGTACCTCACGTTCGCTGCTACTAAAAGCCTGTTTAAATTTTCCCAGATGCCACGGGCTTGTCCCGTCGGTACTTCACGCTCGCAGCTACAAACAAAGCCCGTTCAATTTTTCCCAGATGCCACGGGGCTTGTCCCGTCGGTACCTCACGCTCGCAGCTACAAAACAAAGCTCATACAATTTTTCCCCGATGCCACGGGCTTGCCTCACGCTGATGGTTCAGTGAGAAGCGCCATTGAATACGGCTTTGCACAAAAAGTCTTTTGGGTACGGCTCTGCCGCACCCTTGCGGTAAGCCTGCGGCTTACCGTTCGTCCAACTTGAATATCAGGCTATGCCTAAACTGTTCCATCTTTGAGGCATGGCCTCGATCAAAATATATGAAGGTTCGGTAAGCCGCAGGCTTACCGCAAGGATGCGGCCGAGCCGGAAGTCCAAAAAGGACTCTTTGTGCAAAGCGCTTGAATACAGCAGCGAGCGCTGAAGAACTGACGGGACAAGCCCGTGGCATCTTCAAAGCTTATTGTAAGGATTAATTGAGTGGGTCAACCCCTCCCGGGATCAAACGCGGACCGGGTGATCCTTCGCATACGAATACGCGGTGTAGGCAGCAACAATGTGGCAGATCCAACCAAGCATGCCGCCGGTTCCTATCCAAAACCCAGGCGTGAAGACAAGCCAGAGGATTCCAGCCAGGATCCGCCCGTTGTAGAGTTGCCCCAGACCAGGAATGAAAAAGCTTAGAACCGCAGCAAGAAATGGATCACGCATCGTAGAAAAATAACCTCCGCGCGATCTTATACGACTGCGTTGAGTGGTGGGTTCAATGTAAACGAAACTATTCTTGCCCGACCCGGCGCACATCAGCTATCTCGCCGCGGAACGTGCGCAGCATCTGCTGGACAACCGGATCCTTGTCTGCTGTTTCACGCAACCGTTTTCTTTCCCGCCGTTCTTCTTCCTCTTGCGAAAGCGGTGCGTCCTGACTGGCAGCCATCGGATCTTTGACGACGATGCGGATGCCCGTGTCGCGTCCCAGAACTTCGCGGCAGGCGTCCCGAAGAATCTTGACGTTCTCGGTCTTGCTAAGCGTGTCGCGCCAGTGTCGTGACGTCGGCAGAAACTCAACGTAAAGTTCGTCATTCTCAATCTCAGCGGCGTTGGCACTCTCCAGCGCTGACACCAACAACATCTTTCGGTTGCTTTCCAGCACGGCCTTTACCCTATCGATGTCGGTTTGTGCTGTTGTGCCATCCAAAGAAGTTTGTAGTTCGACCGTGATCTCGAGCGACTCCGAGATAACTGTCATTTCGATTGGTGTCGTTGGTTCCAGGGCAGACTTTGCGCCGGTTGCGCTTAACGTTGGACCAGCACTGCGCGTGCTGGACCCTCCCGCTGCGCTTCGTTGTGTGTTTGTTTGCTGCTTGAAGCCGCCCGTGCTTCCTGAAGGATTGGAAGAGGCGGGTTCTTTGGGAGGTTTACCTGTCCTGACTGACTCCTC
>DATBMP010000339.1:0-33275 GCA_036554845.1 Pyrinomonadaceae bacterium | reverse complement strand
GCAAACTTGGGCCAACTGGAAAAGCCGTGTGACCGCGCGATCACAAATTGCGCGTTGGCAATCCGGCAACTTGTCGCCAACTCTCTTCGTGCAAACTCTTCTACCTGATTGGTCCAGCGGTCAACGCTCACGGGTAAATGTTTTGTGATCACTAACCCGCTGAGCTTGACGACACTGGTGACCCATTTCTCCGCCCAGATGCCGATGGCCTCGTTGTCGTCACTCTTGCAGGCTTTAACTAATTCACTAGCCAGCTTCTTGTAGTGCTCGAGATTGGGTTTCGCAGGGAGTGGAAGTGCGTCTTGTGGATTGGGAAACATAGGAAGTGGTCAGTTGTCAGTGGTCAGGGCGTATCAGTCACCTTCAACTCCTTCACCGCCACGCCGTCACTCCACTTTCCCATGAAGCGCTGTTGCGGTGTGTTGCCTAAAGCAAACTCACGATTCTTTCCATCAAACGCGGCGTCGCACAGACCATCAAACAGTTTCCACGTCCCATAAAAGTCCATGGCATCAATCGCCGGGATCTCGCCACGACGCTGTGGAGTCGACGATCCACCGCCCCGATTCGGCACCCCCCGAGCGCCTTCACCGTTATCGTAACTTGGATCAGGAGCTGTCGGAGCACGGTGACTTCCACGCAAAGCAGGCACTCCCCGATCATCGGTTACAAGCGTGATGAAATCCTTGTTGGCTGCCGGAACTCGAGTGGATTCCAGATAAATTCTTTTCGCATCTATGTCAGCGACCAGCGTGTCCTGATCACCGGCAATCGCCAACAGGAGAGTCTCACTTGAAATCTTCTTCAGATCAGCAAGCGGAAAGTTTACCGGGTGCTCAGTGATGCCAGGTTCAACAGACATCACCGCGCGCGCTTGCGGCAAACCGGATTCGGTCGACAAAGCCGCAACGTTGGCCGCTAACAGTCCGCCCATCGAATGGCCCACCACAGCAAACTTTTTCAAGACTGGCTTTACATGACCGGGCTCAGATTCCAATCGAGTGACTGCGGCTTTGATTGCGCGGATCGTGTTCGGACTGAACTCTCTAACTGGAGTAAGAAGACCGGCCTGATATCTTGGATAGACGACAATGTTTCCGCGCTTAACCAGATGGTCCAACCAAGCGCCGTAGTACAACGGATTCATGCCACCCCAACCGTGAATGAAGACAATGAGAGGCGCAGACTTGGGCTTTGGCGAGTCGGGTTCAAAAATCCAGTACTCTTCGCCACCCGAACCGTAACGATTCTTTATGACACCGCCGTGCGCATATTGCTTACCGCCCGGACCGGATTCGGGTTGAGAAGGCGGTCGAGGCGTTTGAGCTTGGCCAGTTGAGCTGCTTAACGCTGACGTCGATGTCAACGAGTAGATTATGAGTGCAACGACTAAGGCTGCTCCGCGAAAAACTATGCGTGGCATTGGTTTCGTCTCTTCCCCCTTGCAGCATTTCTACCTTTGACGTTCGGGCGGCGATTTAGTTTGCCTTTGTAGGTGTGGCGCTCCACGGCCACTGGTTGTCTCGCTTTGCGACGCGCTATTTTCAGGGCGGACTATTATAAGTTTGATTGGGCGTGTTTGTGTCACAGACAGCCGCGCTTACAACAATTCGAGCAGACGCGGGTGCCGCAACTTCCCGTGAGACGTCCATTCAATAAATCCAACGCGTACCCGAATCTTCGGACGAACCCAATGCGCGCGCACTCTCGGCAGACCGACAGCTTTCGTGAATGGCGCTTTTGCGATCTCGAGTTTGTTAAGCTGGTCGCGCAGGTCCAGTAACATCTTCGTATCAAACCCAGTACCGATCTTTCCGGCAAACACAAAATCCTGCTTCTCGTAATGACCTACCAACAGAGCCCCGAGACCCACGCGCTTGCCTTGAGGATCCGTGAACCCGCCAACAACAAAGTCCTCAGACAACTCGCATTTCATCTTCAACCAATGAGGCGAGCGCCTTTGCTCGTAGAGTGACTCACGTCGCTTCGCGATCACACCTTCCCAGCCTTCTCTTTGTGCGCACTCCCAGGGCGCCGAATCATCAAGGCGCTGCACCAGCTCCAACGGGGCCTTGAGTCGTAATTTACGCAAACTCTCGCTTCGTTCTTCCCAAGTGAGCGGTGTTAGATCACAGCCATCGAGCCACATGATGTCGAAAACGTGATAGATGACCTTGCCGCTGCGCCACGTCACTTCTCCATCAAGGATCAGTTCTTTGTTTGGCAACATGGCAATAGCGGCGGCGATGGAAGGAAGTTCCTGAAGTTTGCGATTGCGTGAGAACAACTCGATATCGTTTGCGGAGCGTTTGAATGCAATCAACCGAATTCCGTCGTATTTCCGTTCAAAGATCCACTCTGGTCCAGTGAACCGCTCCTGCGTCAGCGTCGCAGCCATCGGTGTGATCCACTCGGGTATTGAAGTTTTGCTAACCATGAAAGAGAGAATTACATCGAGGAACCTGGCCGCTAGGTGCGTGACCATCTTTGGAGTGCGGTGGCAAGCCACTCCAAGTCATTTACGAAACGGATACAGCATCTGCCCAAAGTAAGTGGACGGAACGGGGTCGCTCGTTCCATAGCTGACAGGCATCCTTCCTTTCGGCAAATGAATGGTCCCAAAGATGAGGTCCAGAAGCGGCAACTCGCCAGCATAGTTTTTGTTGCGCGCTTTCGGGTCGTTGCTGTGATGCCAATGATGATACTCAGGGGTCCCAATCACCCAACGCAGTGGTCCAAACTTAAAGCGCACATTCGCGTGAATAAAGACTGCGTGCAGAGCCGCAAGCCCGATATAAGCACCGAAAGTCGCCTTGCTGAAACCAAGAATGTAAAGCGGAACGATGGTCAGAGCTTTTGTAACGATCTGGTCCAGAGGGTGAACCCGTGCTGCGGCCAGCCAGTCCATCTCGCTGATACTGTGATGGACCGAATGAAATCGCCAGAGGAATGGGATCTCATGCGAAAGACGGTGGCCCAGATAACCACCAAAATTTGCGATCAGCACTGCTTCGATGAATTGTAAGAACTTGTTCTGCGACGCAACCAGCGCCTGAAACTCCGGGCGAACGGCCCAGTGAAGCAGCACGATCAAGAAGCCGACAAAAAGAAACGTACAAAGGTCTGATATGGTCCGAGTAAAGAGAAAGTGAATGATGTCGGTGCGCCAGCCGCGCCGGAAGATTTTTTGATCTCGCCGAAGCGCGAAAAGACGTTCGAGTGGGATGAAGATCAATGCTCCCACAATCAAACCGTAAATGACGTTCGCCTTCATAGCCGTTCGCCTCCAGGCAAAGTTTTAGACGAACCAGCACCGGCAAAAGTTTCAAAAGGCGGGTCATCCCCAGAATACGCCGATTACGCAGATGGAAGTTGGGATTGACGTGGGCGGATGGCTCTGCTCGAGCGAGTGCCAGCACTCGATCGAGCCCCCAGGCTTTGGAGTCACCCCACCCTTACTAGCCTGAGAAGATCGTAACCTGCTCGATGCGGAAGGCGTCCACAGAGATCATCACCAGTTGATCACGAACTCGCGCACCACGTTTAACCCTGCGGACTTGGCGAATGAGTATGTGCCGGACCGTAGTCCATCCTTGTAACTGTAGCGTGACGGATACCAAGTCTCGTAACGGATGATTTCGCCTGCATACGTGCCGGCGAAAATGGGCGCCGAGAGCACGCGTTTTCCGCTGCGAGTGCGTGACGTTACAGTCTGCACGAGGGCATCGCTCAGCCGCGGCAGAAAACCCTTTCGTTTGCTTTTCTGAAATCCGGTATCAAGTTTCATCGCCTCCGATAGTCCATAAATCACGCTCTGTCGAATCACGTTCTTTCCAAACTGCGAGGCGAACCGCTTGCCATAACCTTCAGCTCCCTGGCCCCATTCCTCCGGACTGTCGCTCAATTGATTCAGACCCGCTGAGACTCCGACTCTTGCTATTGCGAATGGACCAACAACACTTCTGAGGTAACGCTTTTTACGTTCCTCGGCGGTCGGAAAAACATAACCGTTGATTTTAGTTTGCGAGCTATTCGACTGTGCCGGATCTTGTGCACCACCTTCGGCGCTCTTATTTGTCCCGGTTGTCGTTGCATCCTCTTTGACTACATCCTTGTCCGGTCTCGGTTCGTCTCTGCTGCCCTCCTGACCCAGCAGAGGAACAGAAGACACAATCATCAGTAGGACCAGGAGCAAACCCTTGAATATTCGAGCTGGAACTTTCATCAAGTCACCTCTGATTAGAATCGCCATGAAAGCGTCGGGGATAAAAAAGGGGTCGTCTGACGGTCGAGTCATGAAAGGTAAGGCACCAGGGCTATCGAATTCAAATACAGATCGCCCATCCCACAACTTTTGAGAAAATGTTCCAAGAGTATTTTCTGTTTGCCCTTGATGTGTTTTAGCGAACTTCGATCTACAGGGAGGTTAGTTCAGGTAAGCAGTTCTCTCAGATAGTTCGCGACTAGATCCTGCGAAGTGTTGTGCGAGAGAAAACTAATATAGTTGTCGGGTCTGAGTAACAGCTGGAAGGGTCGTTTGGTGCCGAAGATCGCTGCGATATGTGGATACAGAGGAACAATGTGATGATCGATCAGTGGGCTCACGCTGGCCTCATCAGACAATCCTGTTTGGCTCATCTCACTCTGACCGTCAATGAAAGTAAGCCGATGAAACTTCGGCTCGCGTAGTCGGTCGTAGATGCTCCTGCCGTCAATAATGAAATAGGGCATGCGCTCGCCAGCCTTAACTAAGAACTGCTTATCTCCTTCATCGTCGTTCAACGACTCATCGCCCTTGGCGGAACCAACTCGAGATCTGGTCAAGAAGCTAGCACGGTAGTTAATCCCAATCTGCGAAATCAAAATGAAAAACCTCTTTCGCACGCTTTCAATTGAAAGAATGTATTTAGCCATCGGAGGGAAGATCGTCGTGCGAATCAATCCCACAAACCAATCCTTGCCGGCGGCGAGATTGAACATCCGATCCGTCGTAGCGGTGAGCCGTTTCGCATTTGGCAGTCGCTCTTCGTTGTAAGTTTCCAGTAGTCTCTCGTTAGCCGAGTGTTTGAGGACGAGCGCCAGCTTCCACGCGAGGTTGTAGGCATCCTGAATCCCGGTGTTCATGCCTTGCCCACCCGCAGGCGTGTGAATGTGAGCCGCGTCGCCTGCCACGAAACATCTTCCTGAAGAAAATTTGTCAACGTGTCGCGTGTGGACCTTGTAGGTCGAAAACCAATCAACACGAGTGATATCGAGGTTCAGATAGGCTTCCTCTTTAATGCGCTCTTCGATCTCTTCATAAAGGATCTCGCGTTCCTCTTTCTCTAAACCTTCGGGGAATGCGCCGACGATGCGCCAGCGTTTTTCACCCGGCAGGGGAAAGAAGGCGACAGCGCCGTTTGAAGCAAGACAGACATGCAGCGCGTCGTGACTAAACTTCCAATCAATACGCACGTCGGCAACATAGAACAGCCGCGCGAAAGTACTGCCCTCAAAAGAAAGGCCGAGACTGTTTCTCACCAGACTTCTTGGTCCATCACAGCCAGTCAGGAATTTACCCTCGATCGTAAACTCGCCGTTTGCGTCTTTTACCTGGGCTATTACCTTCTCTTCAGTTTGTGAAAAGCTGTGAAGCTCGGTTTCCCAAAGCACACTCTTCCCTTCATCCTGTAAATAATCGAACATCAACTGTTCATTCTTGCTTTGTTCCAGAACCAGAAGGTACGGGTACGCGCTCAGGCCCTTTCCCATCATCGAGAGATCCACTTCGCCAAGAATCTCTCCGCCTTCGAGCATGCGAACTTTGCCCGCAACGGTGCCCAGTGCGACTGCCCTCTCTGCCAAACCAATCTGTTCGTAGATCTCGAGCGTCCGGGCATGAACACCGAGGGCTTTGGAATATTGTGTAACTCCGGAATTCTTATCGAGGATGACGAAATCGACTTGGTGCCTGACGAGCTGACAAGCGAGGGCGAGTCCGGTTGGACCAGCTCCGACAATGATCACGTCGGTCTTCACGATGGCGGACATGGAAGGATGCTAGCCAAGCCGGTGAGGATTGACAAACTATTTGGGTAAATAATCCGCGCTCGTTCGAAAGGGAGATCGACTCACTGCCACTAACAGGCCGGTTAATCCTTTTTTACGGCTTCACGGGCCCGACCGCCGCCATCGTTACCTATCCTGAACATTACATCGTTGGCTTTGAGATCCTTGGGAACATTCAACCCCTCGGCCTCAATCTTGATCAGGAACTTATTATTACCGGCGAGCCGAATCTTGACTGTGAGCGTGCCCTCTTTCGTGGCCTCTTCGTACCGCAGTTTTCCTCGCTCTTCTGGCTTGAAGGATCCGGCGGGAATCGTCCTGGAGAATGCGCCGACTGCAAACGTTACCTCTTCTTTAAGGAAGTTGACGCCGTCGGTTGCCGAGCCGAGAGTGAAGAGTCCCCGCACCTCAAACTCCAGATTCTCAACTTCAACCAACGCTTCAAAGTCGGCGAACGGTAGAAGAGTCGGTTCCTGCACGGGATCTCTCAGCAGCGGCTGGTAATTGGAAGGGGGAACCTGCGCCAGCGCGGTGACAGTAATCAAAAGCATGAGTGTGGCGAGAATGCATTTCATCTTATTAGCTCCTTTGCCTATGCCAGTCAGGCCTTCATCATAAAACAGCTCACCGGTTTAGCCATTCGCAAACTACGCTAATTTCGCGGAACTCTGACTAATGTCATGAGTCGCTTCTCAGATCAACGAAGCGTGTTTGTCACTTCAAGGATCTGCTCAGGGCGTGCTCGAACCCAATAGTTCTCAGTCAAATTTACCCAACGCACCGTGCCGCTCGTGTCCACAATGAACTCTGCTGGCCGAGAAATATCGCCTCCATTCTCGCCTTGCCCGGCATGGACCAGATCGTAACTTCGAATCGCTTCCGCTTTCGGATCAGAAAGAAACAGGAACGTATACCCTGCTTGCGCCAGCATCCCGCGATTCGTTTCCGGCGGATCTACACTGATCGCTACTGGATGAATACCCGCTTCGTGAAATTGAGCTAACTTTTGTTGCACACCCCGTAACTCGGAGTGGCATGCCGGTCACCAGTAACCTCGATAGAAGATCAACAGGACGCCCTTGGGAGCTTTGCCATTGATTGGTGTGGCGAGAAGTGAAGAAAGTGTTACCTGGTTGCCGTTGCTATCCTGAAGTGAAAAGTCAGGGGCTTTCTGACCGACATGTGGAGCGCCACTGGACGATGGCAACCATCTGGCCATCACAAGGATGCTAAAGATAAAGAGCCCCATGATGGCGAGGCTTAACGTTGCCAGTACGGATCCGCCAATCCTGGACAGGAGCGGGCGCGGCCGATCAGAAGCGAAGGCACGGCGAAGACCGACGACCAGAAAAACCAGCGCGATCGCAAAGAGCAACAGGTTGGCCCATGGAAAGTCGCGTGTGATGGGGTAGTTAACGAAGAGAAAAATGTAACTAAGCGATCCCAACAACGCGAGCAGAAACCCGGCCCAGATTTGCCAGTTGAGTTTTTTAAGATTCATAAGAATGAAGAAATTTGGAAATTGGAATTTGGAATTTGGAATTTCGGATTTCGAATTTGGGATTGCGGATTGCGGGGGGCGGATTTCGGATTGCGGATTGCGGATTGCGGATTTCGTGTTTGGTAAGGAACGCTAAACCAATCAGCGTCCCTTACCAGACACGAAATCCGCAATCCGAAATCCCAAATCCGAAATTCCAGCCCGGCAATCCACCGTCTCAAATCACCTTGCACCCTTCCTCATCAACCTCCAGCACCCGCACGGTTGCCTTCAGATCGTGACTGCGAAACTTGGCCTCCAAAGCTTCCCAAATCGCTGGCGCGTGATCTTGCGCGATGGCCACTACGCTCGGACCTGATCCACTCAACGCAACTCCCAACAATCCCGGTTGCCTCGGAATTGCCAATGCTTCAGCCAAACCCGGCACCATTCCTTGTCGTTGTTTCTGATGCAACCGGTCTTGCATCGCTTCCCAAAGCAGATCGTATTGACCGCTTTCCAATGCCGCCCCGAACAAGGCGACGCGTTGAAGGTTGAATACAGCATCCGTGCGCTTAACCATTTCCGGCAACACATGTCGAGCATCCGCGGTCTTCAACTGCACGTCCGGTGAAACGACAATCACCTTCAGATCATTGGGCCATGGTCGCTTTACTACTACCACGTCGCCGTCAGCCTTCACAGTGCTCACAACCAACCCACCGTAAACTCCAGCAGCGGCATTGTCAGCGTGACCTTCAATCTCGAACGCGTAACGCAACAACTCATTTGCGGATAACTTCTGCCCACAGATCAGCGAAGCAAGTGTGAGTCCGGCAACGATTGCGGCGGCACTGCTACCAAGCCCTCGGCCAATCGGGATCTCATTCACGACACTTATTCGAACAGGAGGCAACTGCCAATCCTCCTGAGTGGCAATGAACTGCATTGCGCGAAAGATGAGGTTGTCCTCCGCCGACGGAAGCTGCGCGCTGCCTTCACCACTACTCACAACCACACATGGTTCACTCGCACCTGCATCAACCGTAGCGGTAACAGTCAGGTGGAGTTTGAGCGCCAAACTAAAACAGTCGAAACCCGCACCGAGGTTGGAAGACGACGACGGAACGCGAACGGAGAAGGAATTGGCAATTTGCGATTGAAGAGTGTCGATTGACGTTTGCTCGATTGACGACTGACGATTGTCGATTGAAGGTTCTCGATTGACGATTCTCGATTCGTTGATCGGCGATTTTCTCATCGAATACACTCACGCACCCTGGCGGGCAAACGGTCCACAACCAACAAACAAATCGTCACTCGTCAATCGAAGATCGTCAATCGCACACCCTCAATCGCACACCCGTAAATTGAAGATCGTCAATCATCTGAGGTATTCGAGGATCGCTTCCTTCGTTGCTTTAACTCGAGCGGGTGGATTGCGAAAGGCTCCTGTCAACAACTGATGTTCTTCACCGACGATCAATTCGCCCTCGTGATATTTGATTACGTAGTTCGTATCCTTCAACACATGTCCGGTCAAAACTGCGACCACATCATCGTCACGTCCAATAAATTTACTCGCAACTAATTGCCTGATACCGGCGACTGTTGTTGCTGACGCAGGTTCACAACCAACCCCATCTCTTCCAATCACAGCTTTGGCGTCAGCAATCTCCTGCTCATTAACCGTGATCACCCTACCGCCACTGGTTCGAACTTCACGCAATGCCTTCTTCCAGGATACCGGGTCGCCAATCTTGATTGCCGTGGCCAGCGTCTCGGGATTTTCTACAGGAACCAATTCCGCGGCGCCAGTGAAATGATCTTCTTTCTCGATTGCAAATAATTGAGCAAACGGGGCAGCACCTTCAGCCTGAACTACGGATAACCGTGGCAATCGATCGATCACGCCAAGCTCGAGTAACTCTCGAAAGCCCTTCCCCAGCGCTGAACTGTTTCCCAGATTTCCGCCGGGCACCACGACGTGATCGGGCACGCGCCAATCACGTTGGTGAAGCATTTCTACGGCGACAGTCTTCTGACCTTCGATACGAAACGGATTGATCGAGTTCACGAGGTAAATCGATTCATCTTCGGCGAGTTCACGAATTACTCGCATCGAGTCGTCGAAGTTCCCGTCGATCTCGATCACCTCAGCACCATAATCCAGACTCTGGGCCAACTTTGCATGGCTCACCTGCCCACGAGGGACAAGAATCGCGCACGGCAACCCGGCACGCGCGGCATAGGCGGCCAGACTCGCCGCAGTGTTTCCCGTACTCGCGCAAACAACGGTGGTGGCACCCAGTTGCACTGCCTGCGTGATGGCCGTGGTCATGCCTGTGTCTTTGAAGGAACCGGTTGGATTGAGACCCTGGTGTTTCAACGTCAGCGTTTGCATCTCACAGTAATTCGCGGACCGCGTTGCGTCGTACAGCGGAGTATTGCCTTCGAGGAGCGAAACTATTCTTGCGTCGCCATGGAAAGGCAGCAACTCACGATAGCGCCAGACACCGCTGCGATCGCGCGCGTCGAAAGAAGAGAGCCTCATGGTCCATCGACTCTTCAGTTCATCCGGATCAAGAGTTGATGGAGATGCTGGTTGGACATCCAACAGGCCTCCACAGCGTGGACAGACGTAGAGACGATCATTGAGCGGAAATGTCGCGCCACAAGCGGGTTCGATACAGAGTTGCTGCGGAGTGGACGTCAATCTACTTCCCTATTCGTTTGAAAATACCCCGCGGATGAATAGACTGCGCGGTGGATGAGAGTCAGTACTACCTCGCGGTAGTGGGTGGATCGTTACATTGCCAATTGCCGATTGATGATTGACGGATTGATCCTTACCGAAATCGGCAATTGGCAATCATCAATCGGCAATATCGAGGACTCACTCGCTAACCGCGCGATTCATCGCTCCCCCTCTATGACTCCTGGACGCTCGAGCCCAAACTCATTATGTAACGACTGTACCGCCTCTTGCATTCGTGCGGTTTCCAAAACAAACGACACATTGTATTCAGACGACCCTTGCGCTATCGCGATGATGTTGATTCCTTGCTGGCCCAGGTTATTGAACGTCCGACCCGCTATCCCCGGCATTCCGCGCATGCGATCACCAACCACCGCAACGATCGCGATATCGCGGTTGACCTCGATGTGCTCAACCTCTTTTCGGCCAACTGTATTTGGCTGGTCCAGGCCAAATGTTTCGCGCAACTTTTCCACCGTGCGCTCAGCATCAACAGAGTTCACAATAAAACAGATGTCGTTTTCGGATGACGATTGAGAGATAAGTAAGACGTTCGCATGTGTGCTGGCAACGGCGCCAAAGATTCGCGCGGCAACACCAGGTGAACCAACCATCCCGCGGCCACCAACTGTGATGAGAGTAACCTCAGTGATCGCAGTTATCGCTTTAACACCCCGCGCCGATGGATGCCCGGTTGTCGTGATCTTCGTTCCAGCACGATCCGGAGAAAAACTATTGCGAATCCAAACCGGAATGCCAGCTTCCGACACGGGTCGCAGTGTCTTCGGATGCAATACACGCGCGCCAAAATAAGCGAGTTCGGCAGCCTCGTTGTAAGTGATCTCGCGCAGCGTTCGCGCCGAGGACACAAGACGCGGATCCGCCGTCAACACGCCATCGACATCGGTCCAGATGATGACTTCCTTTGCGTCCAATGCTGCAGCAAGGATCGTCGCCGAGTAGTCGGAACCTCCACGACCTAAAGTCGTCAACATGCCCTGGGTAGTAGCGCCGATGAACCCCGTCACAACCGGAACTGATTGAGCGTCAATCATTGGCACCAAAACGTCATTGGCTCGCTCGCGTGTTTCAAACATCAGCGGTTCTGCTCGACCAGAAAAATTATCTGTAACCAAAAACTTTGTGGCGTCGACAGCTTCGCTCTTCACGCCTAACGTTCTCAGCGTACTGGCCATTAGTCGAGCCGACAGTTTCTCGCCACCACTCGAAATGACATCAAGCGTACGGGGTGTCAGTTCACGTAACAGAGCTGAGCCGCGACAGAAACTTGTGATCTCGTCGATGACCAGGTCCACCTCTGTAGTCAGGTCTTTGCGGTGCGGGCCATCATCAATCAATTGTTCAATGGCTGCATGGTGTTGTTCACGCAAAGAACCGGCAAGTTCATCAGCAGCGACCGACTCGCCCCTCGCCGACCGATGCGCGCTGTCAATCAAGAGATTAGTGACACCACCCATCGCCGAAACAACCACGACCACAGGATCCGCTTTCGCCGCCGCGGCAACAATCTCTGCCGCGCGCCGCACACACGCCGCATCTCCCATCGAGGTGCCGCCAAACTTCATGATGATGCACTGCCTGGGCATCGGTAATCTGTCTAGCCTTTACGACCGAGGCTGATGGCGCGCTGATACGCGGCCCAAACAGCCTTTGAAAGTACGGTGCGCAGACTTCCCTTCTCCATTTGATAAATTGCCTCCGCTGAAGTTCCGCCTGGTGAAGTAACCATGTTGCGCAACTCGGCCGGATGTTTGTGTGATTCTCGAGCGAAGAGCACGCTGCCGAGCATTGTTTGGACCACCAACTCCTGCGCCACGTGACGCGAGAAACCGAGATGCACGCCCGCGTCGGTCAACGCCTCCATTACAAGAAACGTATAGGTTGGTCCAGTAGCCGACAATGCAGTGGCCATGTCGATCATCTTCTCTTCTTCAACGTGCAAGGCGCGACCGAGTGAACTCAGGATTGTCTCAATCTGCTGACGCTGCTCAGCTGTAACCTCGGGTGTCGCTGTCCAAACACTCATGCCTTCCCCAATCTGCGCGGGAGTGTTGGGCATCGCGCGGACAATTGTCTGGTGTAGCAATCCGCTGGTCAGGGTTTCAATGCGCGCGCCGGCGACTATCGAAACCACCAACTGATCTTCGTGAACGACGCCTTTTAATTCATTAAGAATAAGGTTCAACCGTTGCGGCTTGACGGTGAGAAATACGATTGATGGAACACTGCCGCTGTCTGAGTGGGCCAGGGTAACTGCCTCGCGGTTACTTTCAACCATGCGAACGGCAAAACGAGATTGAAGTTCTTCTCGTCTTTCGGTACGAGGGTGGCTTCCGAACACGTGACTCGGATCAACTAAATCATTCTTTAATAGACCAGCAATGATCGACTCGGCCATCACACCGCAGCCGACGAAAGCCAGACGCGCGTCTTTTAAAATTTCTCCGCTCACAAAGCTAAATTCCTTTCCCGGCTAAGACTGGAAACATAATCCACGAAAACCGGAGAAATGACACGAACATAATTTCGGACGCGGATCTGTCGCAGGCGGATATATGTATACCAAGGCCTCGCCCCGTAGCATCTCCAGTTGCGTGCTCTCTTTGTAGCTGCGAGCGCGAAGTACCAACGGGGCAAGCCCGTGGCATCCAACCATTAAAGTCAGATCCCGTTGTAGCTGCGAGAAACTGAACGTACTACCAGAAGAAACAACGCTTGACACTGAGCAGCCGTCGTCGCTAAGGTTTAGTAACTTTTTCAAGCTGATCTTTCTATCAAGGTAGAGGCGCGACCTCCAAGAGTAATCTGACACCCGAAACGAAGGTGCAAATGGTCCAGATGAAAGGGGCAGGTCGCCGAAGCTCAACCAGGAACACCTTCTCCTGATGAGTTGGTTGCTGTGGCTAAATCCGCAGGACTGTCACCGAGATCTTTTTGACCGGTGGAGAGCTACGACGTGATCATTTCGAGTGCCCAAACTGCGCGCGCTTGATGCAATTGCCAAGAGGTCGGTCGTGTTACTCCAACACAACCGGCCTTTTTCTGTATTGGACCATTTATGGCTACTACCATCATGAAGTTTGGCGGCACCTGCGTTGAAGATGCGGATGCATTTCGCCGCGTCGTAGACATCGTCAAATCGCACGCGTCATCGACACCAGTAATCGTCGTCTCGGCTATGAGTCGCGTAACCGATGCGCTCCTCAACAGCGTCGATCTGGCAGCGAAAGGCGATCCTGTGACCGCTCTCGATTCACTGGTCGAACATCTTCAACGACACCTGGATGTGGCAGAGGCATTAATGGCCGACCCGCTACCAATCTCAGATACCGTCGCTGCCGCCAGGACAGAAATAGCTACGCTGCTTAACAAGGTTAACGAACAGCAGAATTCAAGACCTGCTCTACAAGACGAAATCGTCTCTTTCGGCGAACGACTCTCCGCCGATCTTCTGGCCTCTGTTATCGATGAAGCTGGTCCACGCACCCAATACGTTGATTCCCGACGTTTGATCATCACTAATCGAGATCACGGTCGAGCTGAACCAATCGTAGACCTGACGAACGAGAAGACCCGTTCAATACTGACGCCTTTGTTGAGGGAAAATGTTGTGCCAGTTTGCGGCGGCTTCATTGCGGCATCCGTCGACGGCACCACAACAACGCTTGGTCGCGGTGGCTCGGATTACACCGCAGCAATTGTCGCCGCCGCCCTCAACGCGAACGAACTCGAAATATGGACCGACGTCCCCGGTGTTTTGACCGCAGATCCTCGCGTTCTTCCCGAGGCACGAACGATCCCGAGACTTTCGTATGGCGAGGCGGCAGAGCTTGCATTCTTTGGCGCCAAGGTCCTTCATCCCAAGACCATTCAACCGGCAGTTGAACAGAACATTCCAGTTCATATCTGCAATGCGCGATCGCCCGAGACGGAGGGGACGATCGTCTGCCGGCAAACTGAAGTCTCACCCCATTCTGTCAAAGCCATTGCACACAAGACTGGCATCACACTGATCCAAATCACTTCGGCGCGAATGCTTGGTGCGCACGGTTTTCTCCATGCCATCTTCGAAATCTTCAACCGGTATCGCACCGAAATCGACGTCGTCACAACTTCTGAGGTTTCTGTCTCAATCTCGCTTGATGATGCGACCGCTCTTCCCGATATCGCGAATGAATTACGACGACTGGGCGAGGTCCACATCGAACGTCAACGCGCGATCATCTGTGTCGTTGGCGAAGGACTGCGTGGTACACCGGGTGTCGCCGCGCGAGTATTCGGCTGCTTAAGCGACATCAATGTTTCGCTGATCTCGCAAGGTGCGTCGCGAATCAATCTCACGTTCGTGGTTGAAGAGGAGAAGGTCCGAGAAGTCATCACGCGGCTGCATGATGCATTCTTGTTGAGTGAAACGGTGCAGTTCGCCGAGAAGGTGCCCGCATGAATCTGTTTGATCTGACCAGGAACTTGATCGACATACCTTCGTTAACAGGTACCGAACTTGAAATTGCTCGCTTTCTAAACTCTGAACTGCAACGTCTGGGCTACAAGGTAGAGGTCCAGGAACTCACAGCAGGTCGCGCAAACCTGATCGCAACTACCGGGAGTGCGGCGCGAGTGGTCTTCTCAACTCACATGGATACTGTTCCTCCACACATTGATTCCAGCGAAGACGATGACTTCATTTACGGACGCGGCTCTTGCGACGCCAAAGGAATCATCGCGGCGCAGATCGTTGCGGCAGAAGAGCTTCGTCGTCAGGGCGTGGACCAGATCGGTCTACTTTTCACAGTTGATGAAGAGGCCGGCAGCGATGGTGCTCGTCTCGCCAACGAACATCCGGTGGGCGAATCCTGTGAGTTTCTGATTAATGGCGAGCCGACTGATAACAAACTCGCTATCGGATCAAAAGGTTCTCTCCGATTGCGAGTTAAAGCAGATGGCCGGGCCGCGCATTCGGCTTATCCCGAACACGGCGATTCAGCGATTGATAAGTTGCTGGATGTGTTGAACGACATTCGTCAGGTCAACTGGCCGACCGATGAGTTCTTTGGTGAGACGACCTGCAACATCGGAATTCTGCGTGGCGGAGTGAGGGCCAATGTCATACCGGCTTCGGCTGAAGCTGATTTACAGATTCGTCTAACAACTCAGTCGGGCCCGGTGAAACAACTGCTCGAATCAATCGTTCAACCGCGCGCGCAAATCGAGTACTTGTCGGTAAGCGAGCCGGTGCGAATGCTGGCCCTCGACGGCTTTGAAAAGTGTGTAGTGAGATTCACAACCGACATTCCGCACCTGACAAACTGGGGCACGCCTTTATTGCTGGGACCAGGTTCGATTTTGGACGCGCACACCCCACACGAGCGTGTGTCGAAACAAGCGTTATCAGAAGCAGTGGACCACTATGTGGGACTGGTGAAAGCCTTGTTGAAAACTCAGACTGGCGAGATGACCGAAGGAGTGACTCCGAAATGAGAATTGCTTTGTTCGGCGCAGGCTCAATGGGAAAGCTTGTGGCTGCGAGAGCTCGAGAAAGGGACGACGATATCGGATTGGTTCTGACCTCTCGGGACAAGTCTCGTGACCGAGAAGAACTGGTGGAGCTCTTGCGCGGGCATGACGCCGCAATCGACTTTTCCGTCGCTGGTGCGGTGCTTGGCAATGTAACTGCGTGTGCTATTGCGGGAGTGCCACTGGTCGAAGGAACCACGGGTTGGACCAGTTCAGTTCCCGAAGTGCGCCGCATTGTCGACCAGCATGGTGGTGCATTGCTTTACGGAGCCAACTTTTCAGTCGGTGTGAACGTTTTCTATCGCATTGTTTCCCGAGCAGCTGAACTATTTCGCAATGTCGAGGGATACGCGCCTTTCATCGAAGAGGCGCACCACATGCGCAAACGTGATGCTCCTTCGGGAACTGCGTTACTGCTGCGAGACCTGCTTGGACCACTTAACTTCGATGTTCCGATTGCCAGCACTCGCGCAGGGTACATTCCGGGGACTCATGTCGTCGGTTTTGATTCTGCTGCGGACCAGATCACTTTGAAACACGTGGCGCGCAACCGAGAAGGATTTGCGGCCGGCGCGTTGGTCGCGGCACATTGGCTGGTGGGACGCAAAGGAATCTACGAGTTTTCAGTGATGATCGACGAAGTGTTAGCTGGGAAGGCTAAATGATTACAAGTTCTTCAGAATTGACGTGAATAGACTAAGGAGACGCGGGAGATCAAAGGACTCAATAGATGACCATCAGAACTCTTGTCCTGTTAATGCTTCAACCCCCCGAAATCCTGTCAACAAAAGGAGAAGGTTATGACGATGAATGTTGAATGGCTGCGCGGGTGCGCAACGGCCCTGGTTACACCCTTCACCAAGACCGGAGAGATAGACGAACCACGTTTACGGGCACTCATCGAGTATCAAATTCGCGGTGGCGTGCAACTGCTCGTTCCTTGTGGGACAACTGGCGAAAGCGCGACGATGTCCGAAGAAGAGGACCAGCGCGTCATTCGTATAACCGTGGAAGCTGCTGCCGGCCGCGCACGCGTCATCGCCGGAACCGGCAGCAATTCAACTCGCGCAGCCATCGAATACTCGCTTGCTGCTCGCGCCCTCGGTGCAGACGCTGTACTTTCGGTCGCTCCTTACTACAACAAACCGACGCAGGAAGGTCTATTCGCGCACTTCCGGGCAATCGCCGAAGCGATTAGTGATCTTCCCATCGTGATCTACAACGTTCCGGGTCGCACTTCTTCAAACATCAGTGCGGCCACGACACTTCGCCTTGCTCGTGAGGTGCCAAACATCGTAGCCACAAAAGAAGCTTCGGGAGATTTTGCGCAGTTCATGAACATCCTTGGCAATCGGCCGTTAAATTTCCGAGTTCTTTCGGGCGATGATGCGTTGACACTGCCGCTCATCGCGCTTGGCGCCGAAGGATTGATCTCGGTTGCCTCGAACGAGGCACCTGCGTTGATGTCGCGAATGGTCGATCTCGCATTGGCAGGTGAATGGGATGAAGCACGTTCGCTACACTACAAACTGTTGCCGTTAATGGAAGCCAACTTTATCGAGTCGAGTCCTGGTCCAGTCAAGGCCGCCCTGGCGATGATGAACTTAATTGAAGAGAACTATCGTTTGCCCTTGGTTTCAGTGGCCGACACGACACGAACCAGGTTAAAAGAAGTCCTGCTCAAACTCGGTTTGTTGAAGGAAGCAACTCATGTCGCTGCGTGAAGATATCGAAGCTCTTACTTCAGCGGAACTGTTAGACATCACCCGCGCGCGCGAAGTCTTTGCCGATCTCAAAACGGCATTGAATCGCGGCGAGATTCGTGCGGCTGAGCGAGATAACAGCGGACGCTGGAAAGCCAATCAATGGGTCAAGCGTGGAATATTGCTTGGCTTTCGCATCGGTTCTCTCGCAGACATGTCGCCGGCAGATCGCACTCTACGCTTCTTCGACAAAGACACTTACCCGATTCGCGAATTGACACTGGACCATAAAGTGCGCGTGGTGCCCGGCGGTTCCAGCATTCGCGATGGTGCGTTCGTGGCGCCCGGAGTAGTGTGCATGCCGCCGATGTACGTCAACGTCGGTGCCTATGTAGATGAAGGGACCATGATCGACTCTCATGCACTTGTTGGTTCATGCGCTCAGATTGGAAAACGTGTTCACCTCTCGGCCGCAGCGCAGATCGGCGGGGTGCTCGAACCTGTCGGTGCTTTACCTGTGGTGATTGAAGACGATGTTTTAGTGGGCGGAAATTGTGGCGTTTACGAAGGGACGATTGTCAGAAGCGGGGCGGTGCTTGCACCTGGAACAATCCTCACCGGCGGCACCCCAGTTTATGACCTGGTCCATGGAAAGAGTTACCGTCGCACTGAAGATGGACCACTGGAGATCCCTTCCGGCGCCGTCGTTGTTCCCGGCAGTCGCGCGGTTCAAAGTGCGATTGGTCATGAATGGGGCTTGTCTCTTTACACACCCGTTATCGTCAAGTATCGGGACGATAAAACCGACCGTTCGGTGCTGCTGGAGGATTACCTCCGGTGAGCGACTTTCAACCTGCACGACGCTTGCGCGGAATTGAGAAAAGTTTAATTCGTCAAACCTTCGACCGGGCACGACCGGGAAGTATTAACCTGGGACTGGGTGAACCTGACCTCGCAACTCCAGATGTTGTTCGCCGCGTCGCCGCGAAGGTGATCATCGAAGAACAGAACGGTTACACAAGCCACGCCGGTCTTCCTGCCTTACGCGAACGCATCGTAAATGACTACCCGCAACTGAACTTAAATTCAGACCAGGTGATCGTCACCGCTGGCTCGCAAGAGGGTCTGTACCTCGCGTTAATGACTCTCGTCGATGAAGGTGATGAAGTTCTGCTCCCGGATCCGGGCTTTGTCGCCTACCCAACTATTGTGCAGATGGCTGGCGGCAAACCGACCTTCTATCGACTGTCTGCGGCCCGCGGGTTTGAATTTGATGCTGACGATTTTCGCCGTGCTTTGACACCGAAAACGAAGGTAGTTGTTTGTATCAGTCCCTCAAATCCCACCGGTCGCACACTGAAACCCGAACAACTCGCAGAGATGGCTGCAGCACTCAAAGAAGTGAATGCATTTGTGATCAGTGATGAGATCTATCGCGAGCTCTATTTCACTACAGACAAACCAGAGTCGATTTCGAACTACTATCCGAGAACGATTGTCATCAGTGGTGTGTCAAAGTCGTTGAGCATGACTGGGTGGCGCCTGGGTTGGCTGGCGGGTGATCAAGATTTCATCAAGAGCGCGCTTGTTCTACACGGGTATGTTACGACCTGCGCTGCTGCGATCTCGCAGAAGGCCGTACTACAAGCAGCATGGACCAACGAAGCAGAAGAGGATCGAGCTCGAATGAGAAAGATCTTTCGAGAGCGACGGGACCATCTGCTTTCGCTCATGGAAAACGAGCTTGGGTTGGAAGCTGTGTCACCTGACGGAGCCTTCTACACGATGGTTAATGTCGGGAAATATGGTGACTCGAAGACAGTGACCGATGTGTTGCTTGAAGAAGGCGTGATCACAGTGCCCGGTGTGGCATTCGGCAAAGAGAGTGAGGGCTTTCTGCGCGTATCTTTCTGCGCGGAGAAGGACGTGTTAACTGAAGGTGTGCGGCGAATTGGAAATGCGTTGACGCGATTGAGGCAAGGCTAACGAAGGTTATCGGATATGCCACGGGCTTGCCCCGTTGGTACCTCACGCTGGCAGGCTCGTGGCTTCTTGGAATCTGTTTACCTCTTTGATTGTCGTAAAGGTCGCTTTGCACAAAAAGTCCTTTTTTGAGTTCCGGCTCGGGCCGCACCCTTGCGGTAAGCCTGCGGCTTACCGAACCTTCACATATTTTGATCGAGGCTATGCCTCAAAAATGGAACAGTTTAGGCATAGCCTGATATTCAGGTTGGGATAACGGTAAGCCTTAGGATTACCGCAAGGGTGCGGCAGAGCCGTACCCAAAAGACTTTCAAAGCCCGTAAAGGTCGCTAACGCGCTATTCGTCGAAACACGAGTCCATCGGAAATCGCGGCTTCCGTTGCTAAAACCGCCCCACCTGCCGCACCGAGAATCAAGTTATGTGACAGCGCTGTGAACGACACCAGGTTAGCCTTTTGATCCACATCAAGTTGGCCCACCGTCACGGCCATACCATTTTCCGTCATCACATCCAACAGCGGCTGTGGACGATCCGGATCTGAGACGTAGTGGATCTGCTTGCGAGGCGCCGAAGGCAAACTGAGCGTTTCATAGTTTTGCCAGCGCTCCAATATTTCTTCTGGTGAAGGCGCCGAGTTGAACCGGGCGATCACGTACGCTGTGTGTCCGTGCAACACGGGCACTCGCACACATTTCGCTCTTATTTTAGGACTGCGCGCGGGCACGATTCCATCAGCACTAACCTGCCCCCAAATCTTCAATGGTTCGACTTCAGACTTCTTCTCCTCACCATTGATCAGAGGGATAAGGTTTCTTTCGATTTCCGGAAAAGTTTGAAATGTCTTGCCGGCGCCTGAAATCGCTTGCTCGCTGTGAACGCGAATGTCCTCGAGGCCGAATGCGCGCAACGGCTCTAACCCGATCACATAACTCTGAATGGAGCAATTACTCTTCACCATGATTGCGCCCGTGCCATAACCACGAGCTTTACGCTGGAACTCGATCACCTCCAGGTGTCTTCGGTTAACTGCCGGGATCACCATCGGCACAAATGGATCCAGGCGGTAGGCTGAGTTGTTTGATGTCACCCAAACACCTTCAGCTGCAAAGTCGTGTTCCAATCTCAACACCGCTTCTCGACCGAGATTGACCGCGCAGAAGACAAGGTCCGCAATTGCGGCAATCTCCTTAATCTCTTGAACATTGCGCACCTTCATGGGACCAATCGAGGTCGGAATCTCAGATGACATGACCCAACGCCCACGCACGGCGTCGGCATAAGTTTGTCCCGCCGAGTTGGCAGAGGCCGCCACGACTGCGATCTCGAACCAGGGATGATCAGCGAGTAGTCGTACTAACTGCTGGCCCACCATCCCGGTTGCGCCAAGCACGGCGACCCTCAACTTGCCGCCGGACAATTCCCTCTGGTTGTCTGCAATGTGAACTATCTCGGTTGTCATGATTCTTGTTTATTGGTCTCTACAAGCCTGGGCGAACAGGGCGGGGACATTCGTGATATTCGGCGCTGTCGAGATCGTTGAACGCGAAATCTTCCATGGACCACCTGAGATATTCGATTTGCGCACGACGTAACAACCAACAAAGATCCGCTCACGACCATTCCGCTGGTGAGCGATAAGTATTGTCGGTACTTCGGCGTACAAACTTCCCGCAGCTCCTTCGATTCTGGTTGGCGGTTCTACCAGTAGCGTTACGTTCTCGGTATTCGCGTAGCCGCGGGTGAAGTCCTCCAACCGTCCGGGCGGCGTTTCAAAATAACGATAGGCTCGTTGATAGTCTCTAGTGTTAATCGCGTTGTAGAAGCTCGCCAACAAGCCCACGGGATTCGACTGATCTTCAAAGCGTTCTGCTTCGGATGCGGGTGTATCACGTGCGAAGTTCAGCAAGTCGCGACCACGGTTGGCGTACAGCGTTAGGCGATCGCCTGACAGTCGAAACCGATTCGCAGATTCAAGAGTTGTGAGATAGCGCTGTTCTTGTTGATTCGCGCGCGGGTCGATGCAGGCGCGACGTGTGCTAACCATTCGGGAAAACGCGATGCCACTGCCTTGCACACGGACCGTTCCGCGATAGGAATTGCAGCCAGTAGATCCGCTGGCGCTGCCATCGGGACTGAAGTTTAGAGTGATGGTGGTTCCCTGGACCACGTCAGTCTCTCGGCCCAGTGGACCAAAGGAGGCAAGGCGCCACTCCGTCCCTGACAGTTGAGAGTTGGTTGGCGAGGATTGCGCGTAGACAGAGATTGGTGTGAGGGCGAGAACCATCACGATGATTAGCCATTTGACAGGCATCAATCTATTCCCTCCTTCACAACTGAACCAGCCGTTTAAGAGTAATCGAAACGGTTTGGAGATGCTATGGCGAGTTTTGGAGCTCAACTATTCAACGGCAGCTGTAAGCGTGCTTCGCAACCTGGGCCAGTCGTCCGATTATTCAGCGTCAAGGTTCCGCCGTGCGCTTCGGCAATCTGCCGCGATAGGACCAGCCCGATTCCCGAACCTTCCGCCTTCGTCGTAAAGAACGGCACGAAGAGATTTGCCATGCTTGCCAATCCTGGTCCTTCGTCAGTTACGCACACGGCGATCTGTTTCTTCTCTCCCGTCCACGAGATCGTGACTCGTCCACCCGTCTCCATCGAAGCGTCCACCGCGTTGCGCACGAGATTAATCAGAAGCTGCTCCAGTTGCGCGCTGTCCGCACGAATCACAACTTCCGGTCCTTCCATCACGCTCAATGGCAACCTGGTTTCAAGAGTCGCCACACGACGTACAAGTTCGCCAACATTCAGAAGTTCAAATCGCGGTTGTGGCAACCGGGCCAGTTTCGAATACGACTCGATGAATCGCGCCAACGAATCAGCGCGTGACGAAATAACTTGCAGCCCGCGTTGCATATCCTCGCGCCAATCGGCCGGCGGCTCATCATGGGCCACGAGATCACTCAAGCTGCCGGCCACTGACTTGATTGGCGCCAGTGAGTTGTTCAACTCATGTCCCAACACACGCAACAGCCGTTGCCAGGCAATTCGCTCCTCTTCCCTGAGGGTTTGACTCAGATCGGTGAGGACCAGCAACTGGTGCTGCACCCCACTTTCGCGAAAGTTGCTACGTCGAACACCCCATCGTCCGACGCCGCCCGGAAAAACCAACTGCATCGTGTGACCATCGTCCGGCGCTTCAGGTCTGAGACAAGCAGCGAGTCCAAGCTCCTCTCCTTTGCGCCCCAGCAAACGCGCCGCCGGTTGGGCCAGGAGTTTCTCTCCGGCACGATTCACAAGTCTCAATCGTTGTTCTCCATCAAAAGCAAACACAGCAACTTCAATCTCCGACATCACTGTGCGCAGGAGAGTGGTCGCCTCCATCGCCCCGAGACGCTGGTCGCGCAATGTCTGGCCCAACTCGTTCGCTTCCAGCAACACTTCGCCAAGTGCATCACCGCTCGTGGCGCGACGAGCACGAATCGAATAGTCGCCCTCGTGCAACGCAGCCAGGATGTTCGAGAGTGTTTGCAGCGGACGTATGACGCGCTGTTTGAGGTTAAAGACAACGCTCAACCAAACTACGACCAGAATCAGATCGATGGTCCATTGAACGCGTGCTGAATAACCACCGAGGTAGAGCAGCAAGATGCAAAGGAGGACTGCGGGCAGGCCGGCAAACAAAGCGAGGAACGTGATGCGTTGCTCAAAACCCAGACGCGCGCCACGTTTCAGATCAGGATCGAGCGTGGTGATTGGGGAAAGAGACTTTCTGGGAGGGCCGCTAGCGCTCACGGCGCTATGATAACCCATACTTCTGCAGCCGCCGGTACAGTGCGCTGCGGCTTAATCCGAGCGCTTCTGCCGCTCGATTCGCATTGCCGCCAAACCGCGCCAAAGCTTTCTTGATCAAGAGTCGTTCGACTTCTTCCAGGCTCATCTCGTCAATACGCCCCGCCGACCCAGAGTCGCGCGCGGATTTCAGCGCCAGATCAAACGCCGTGATCACTCCTCCGGAGGACATCAAGACCGCTCGCTCGACGACGTGGTCCAATTCACGAACATTACCGGGCCACGAGTGCTCCTTCATCGCTTCGACTGAGCCGGGGGTGAACCCGTCGATATTTCGACGATAACGTTCGCAATGTTGCCATAGAAAGTGTCGTGCCAGCGGCTCGATGTCTTCGCGACGCTCTCTGAGTGGTGGGATATGAATCTCGACCGTGTTCAGACGGAAGAGGAGATCCTGACGAAACTTTCCGTCTGCAACTTCCGCGTGCAGGTCGGCATTGGTGGCAGACAGTACTCGGGCGTTCACTTTGTGAGTGCGAGAAGATCCGACTCGTTCGAATTCGCCCGTCTCTAAAACACGCAACAGTTTTGATTGTAGAGTGAGTGGTACGTTTGCGATCTCGTCGAGAAATAACGTGCCATTGTCTGCAAGTTCAAATCTTCCCACGCGATCGGTCTTGGCATCGGTGAAGGCACCGCGCACGTGGCCAAAGAGTTCGCTTTCAAAGAGACCGGCCGAGAGCGCGCCTGCATTCACCGAAACCATTGGTTGTGATGCACGAGACGAAAGTGCATGAAGCGCGCGGGCCACAACCTCTTTTCCAGTTCCGTTTTCGCCGGTGATCAGAACGTTAGCATCAGCTGGCCCGATTCTATGAAGCATGGCGACGATGTTTTTCATCGCCTGCGAGTCGGCAATCAAACTCACCGGTTTCGCGCCAGCACTGCCGGCGGTGTCGCGCAAGGCGATGTTCTCGGCTTCAAGTCTTTCGCCACGACGAATCGCCTGGGCCAACTCGACCTGTGTCCGCAGAACTGTCAGAAGGCGAGCGTTGTCCCAGGGCTTTTGGATGAAGTCACGGGCGCCACGCCGCATTGCCTCGACTGCGAGATCAACACTGCCCCATGCAGTCATCACAACCACTGGCAAGGTGGGATCCCGCGATTGAATCTTGGTCAGCAGATCCAGGCCTTCGCTTCCGGAAGTTGTGTCACGCGCGTAGTTGAGATCGATGAGAACGACATCCAGATCCTGTGAGTCAACGATCTTGAGAAGGGCTGCGGGGGAGGATGCCGATTCAATCGTGTAACGTTCGCCTTTTAGTAGGAGGCGCAGCGCGGCGAGCACGTCGGCTTGATCATCAGCGATGAGGATGCGTGGCATGGGGTTATTTGTTGGATTTCGAATTTGGAATTTGGAATTTGGAATTTGGAATTTGGAATTTGGATTGTGGAATTATTTGGAATTTGGAATTTGGGTTAGTTCGGTGTTGCCTCGTAGCCGGCATTTAATAGGAGGACAAATACGACCCAATTAAATCACATCACGAGAAACCCTAAGTAAGTCTTCGAACCACCAACAACTTACAAATCCCAACTCCAAATCCGAAATCCGAAACCCGCATTCCGAAATTTCCTTCACTCATACCGCAGCGCGATTAACGGATCGACTTTCGTTGCGCGTCTGGCAGGAAAGTAGGAAGCGAGCAGGGCAACCAGGATCATTACAAGAGACACAATGATGAAGGTCACCGGGTCCGTTGCGCTGACGCCACTCAATAAACTGCTTAGCGCGCGCGTCAAGAGAAACGCTCCCAGCAGTCCCAACACAACTCCAATCGTTGTAAGTATTACCGCAGTCCGCAGGATCATTCTCAATACGTCACCCAACTGCGCGCCCAGGGCGATGCGAATTCCGATTTCGCGCGTGCGCTGCGAAACCGAATACGCGGTGACGCCATAGATTCCTATCGCTGCGAGTGCCAGCGCCACGATACCGAACGCACCCAACACAAATGCTGCCACTCGAGATGGGAAGAGCGCGAACTGCATATGCTCGTCCAAGGTCTTTACATCAAAGAGCGGTAAGTTAGGATCCACCGAGAGAACTACGTTTCTTGCCGCTGAGATTGTTGCTTCAGGGGGACCTTCAGTTCGGATTACCAGGCTGCCACCATTGGTATTGTCCTGGGCCATCGACGACCAGATAAAAGAACGAGGCTCTTCGGCAATGTTGAAGTACTTGCCATCTTTAGCGACCCCAACAATCAGCGAGTACGGTCCTTGTATACCACTGAAACTGATTCGACGATTGAGCGCGTCGGCTGGCGATTTGGCTTCGGGAATGATTCGGCGCACGAAAGTCTCGTTCACGATAACAACACTTTCTGAATCCTTCTTATCGTGGTCCGTAAACTCGCGACCCTCGACTATCCTGGTGCCCATCGTAGCGAAGTACTTTGGACTCACTGAAGCCGTCATCGCCTGAGGCAGGTTCGCACCTCGCTCAGGAGCGTGACCCTCAACGTAGACGTTGGTGCTGTTGTAGTTCAAGGAAAGGGGAATGTTCGAAGCAATGGCAACAGACTTCACGCCAGGTAATGACTGAACTCGATCCACAGTTTGACGCTGAAAATCCATGCCCCTGGCGTCGTCGTAACCCTGCAGTCCGAGATCGAACGACAGTGTCAGCGCGTTGCGAGGGTCGAATCCGGGATTCATCGACTGCAGTTTTGCAAATGATCGGGCCACCAATCCCGCCGATATCAGAATCATCAGTGAAACTGCCAGTTGGGCCACCACCAATGTACCGCGCAGTCGTGAACGCGAATGGCCGCCCTGGTCAGCAGTATCTTTCAATGCCGAGGTAATGCTTGCTCGTGTCGCCTGAAGCGCGGGCGCGAGACCAAACAACGCGCCGGTGATGAGCGAGATGGCGAGGGTGAACACTAAAACTCGCCAATCCACGCTTAGGTCCACAGTCAGCGGAAAATCGATCGGAGGCTTGAATGCCAACAGGAGTCTAATAATCCAAAGCGCCAACCAGAAGCCGAGTGCTCCACCGACGACTGATAGCAAAACGTTCTCAGTCAGTAATTGTCGGACCAGCCGCCGCCGGTCGGCGCCCAATGAAAGTCGAATCGCAATCTCTTTGCGTCGATCGGTAGCTCGAGCCAGCAGCAGGCCAGCGAGGTTGGTGCAGGTAATCAAAAGGACGAGCGCAACGGCGGCCATCAGAATCCAGGTGAAGCTGACAACTGACCCTCGCAAATCAGGAATGATGAATCCGGGAGGGGTCAGAACAATGGTCAGTCCTTCATTGCTGTCGGGGAATTCGCGTGCAAGGTCACTCGCGAGAATATTCAACGACGACTCTGCCTGGGCCAGTGACACTCCATCTTTCAAACGTCCAATACCGAAGAAGTTCGCACTCTTGCGACTGTCGAGCCAACCAGAACCCGGTTCAATCCAACCCATCATCGAAACCGGCACCCAAAGTTCGGGCATGTAAACGAATTCCGTGCCCTGAAATTCGGGCGGAGCAACGCCGATGATCTGGAAGGGATGATTATTAATGAGGACTTCCTTCCCGACGATATCCGGATCGGCAGCATAACGCCTTTGCCAGGAAGCGTGACTGATCACGATCACAGGATGCGTTAGCCGCGTGCGATCTTCATCAGGAAGGAAGGTGCGTCCTTTGACTGCCTTCACGCCGAGCACATCAAAATAGTTTCCTGATACTTCGTAGCCCCAGATCCGTTCGTTTCCGCCGGCACCACTCAAGCTCATTGGCACGAACCGGTAGATGAGAAAGCTTGACAACACCTGATTGCGATCGCGAAAGTCCTGATAGTTTGGATACGAGAACGCACCGATCGCGTCGCCCTTTCCCCGAACTGCGACTGAGACAACTTTCTCTGGATCGGCAACTGGAAGTGGTCGCAAGAGGACGGTATTGACCAGGCTAAAGATTGCGGTGTTCGCGCCGATGCCGAGAGCGAGTGTAGCCAAAGCAATCGCGGTGAAGGCCGGTCGTTTAATCAAGTTTCGAATGGCGTACCGGATGTCTCGACTTAGTCCGCGCATGTGTAACTCCTTTGAGGGTTAGTAGTAAGTAGTTAAGTAGTCAGAAGTCAGTAGTCAGTAGTCAGTAAAGCAGTTGCGTCCTCCAGTCGCCAATTGCAATCAATCATCGGCAATGAGCTCATTCGTACCGCAGCGCCACCAATGGATCGACTTTCAAGGCACGTCGTGCCGGCACGTAACATGCTAAAAGCGCGACCAGGACCAGCAACAACGAAACTCCTGCGAATGTCAGCGGATCCACCGGTGGAACTCCAAACAGCAGCGTTGTCAGATAACGTGTCAGTGCAAACGCGCCCGCGACGCCAACAATCACTCCGATCAGAGAGAGAAACATGCCGCGCTTCAACACCAGTTTGAGAACATCTGCGCGCTGCGCCCCAAGTGCGATGCGGATTCCAATCTCCTGTGTGCGTTGTCTGACGTAATAAGCCGTGACGCCATAAATACCAAGCATCGCCAACAGAAGTGCCACACCCGCAAACACGGTCAACAGAAGCATCGGGGTACGTCTGGGCGCGGCAGAGTTCTGGACCACATCGTTCATGGTCTTCACACTGTAGGTCGGAACCAGTTTGTCGATGCTTCTAATCTGTTCGCGAACAGAACCAACCAGAGCAGTAGGTTCACCGGCAGTACGCACAGCAAGCGTCAAACTTCCCCAACCGGGATCCTGTGCATACGGCACGTACATCTGAGCGCCCGGATCCGTGTCAAGTGATGACTTGGTGTCGCCCACGACACCAACTACCTCGCGCGGAAAATCTTCATCGCGCCAGATGGTTATTCTTCTTCCAATCGGGTTTTCACCGCCCCAGTGTTGCCGCGCCATCGTCTCGTTAATAATCACGACTTTGGTTGTTTGGTCGGTGTCGTTTTCGGTAAAGATGCGACCCGACTTCAAAGGGATCTGCAGGGTCTGCCAGTAATCAGGCGTGACAACCAGGTAGGTGGCATTGGCGGATTCTTCAGGGGTTGCAGGACGTCCTTCACGAATGAATGAGCGACCAACATTGAATGTGTCGCCACCGAGTGGAAGGCTAAGAACTGCGCTTGCCGATTGAACGCCGGAGAGTGTCTTCACGCGTTCTGTGACTTCGCGATAGAACTGCGCGCGTCCTGGGCCAGGAGGAATCTTGCCGGGTGGAATCGACAGTCGCATCGTTAACACGTTGTTAGCTTTGAAACCTGGATTGACTTCGCGCAGACGAGCGAAACTTTGAATCAACAGACCGGCACCAGCCAGCAAAATGACCGACAGCGCGATCTCGGAGATCATCAAGATACCGCCAACGCGATTATGTTTGCCGCCCGATGATCCTTGACGCCCACTGCCTCGCAAGACATCGTTCACATCCGGACGCGACGTTTGCAAAGCGGGTACAAGTCCGAAAACCAAACCGGTGAGAATCGTTACCGCGAAGGTGAAGAGAAAGACCTGGATATCGATCCCGATCTCATCGAAACGTGGGCTGTTCGGAGGACTCCACGAAATGAGAAGTTGTGTTAGCCATACACTTAACGCCAGTCCGAGCACACCACCCAGCGCCGACAGTAACGCACTCTCAGTCAACAACTGGCGGATCATGCGAAACCGGCTGGCTCCCAAGGCTGAACGTACCGCCATCTCTTTCTGACGATAAGTCGCACGTGCCAACTGCAGATTTGCAACATTCGCGCAGGCAATTAATAAGACAAAGGCCACTGCGCCTAACAGAACCAGCAGCGCAATTCGCAATCCGCCGACCAAACTTTCCCGAAGATCGGTAAGCTGGGCGCTCCATCCCGCGTTTGTATCGCTATAACTTTGGGCCAATCGTTGATTGATGGTGTTGATTTCGATCTGGGCCTGTTGAATCGAAACACCATTTTTCAATCTTCCGATGACGCTGATAAAGCGGTTGTCGCGTCTTTCATTCGCCGCATCAAATACATAAGGCACCCACACTTCCGTCTGCGCCGGGTAATCAAAACCCTGCGGCATGACCCCAACAATAGTTGTGGGTTTCGTGGTAAGCATCACTTTTGTTCCCACGATATTTGGATCGGCGCCAAAACGTCGTTGCCAGAGAGCATGACTCAGCAACACTACTGATTCGCGTCCAGGTTCGGCATCGTCTGGCTGAAGCAATCGACCTTTCAATGGACTCGTTCGAAACAACGGGAAAAAGTCAACGGTGACGCCGGTGCCTCGGACACGTTCTGATTCATCTCCGTGAGCGAGTATCGACCCGCCGGCGACGAAGCCCGCGAGCTGTTCAAATGATTGCGATTGATGCTTCCAGTCAGCGAAGTCTGGTAAAGACATGTTGCTTTGCGTGATTCCCTTTGCCGGATTGGTGCCGGCAAAAACAACGATCTGGTCAGACTCAGGAAACGAGAGCGGTCGCAACAGGACAGCATTAACCACGGTGAACATCGCGGTGTTGGCGCCAATACCAACTAGAAGGGTCAACAGCGCGACCACAGTGAATGCCGGTCGCGACAACAAAGCCCGGATACCAAAACGAAGGTCCTGTTTGAGTGCGTCCATATTTCCTACCTTAATGCCCGATCACTTCATCGGACTCTGCCAGATGACATTGACGATCATCCATTTGCCATCAAGCTTTGCCAGATGCAGGTAATCGATGCCCCATTCAGCAACCAGTTTCGCCGTCGCGGTTTTATCCAGGACGTCGAAGATTGTGATCTCTTTCGGCGCGTCCTTTCGGAGTTTGCCATCCTTGTTCCAACTCCCGGCGAGCTTTACGAGTTGTTCAAAGGTCATTACGGATGAATCCCGGTAAGTCTGGTCGTTGGGACCACGGTAGAAACCGCTCTTGGCAAGTTTGGAAGAGACGCTCCGCTCGATTCGTGACGGCTCAACGTTATAGATGCCCTCAACGTAATCGAGTACTGCCATGCGCACGCCCTCGCGATCGGCCTGATCCTGTGCATAGATCGTAGAATGCGAAACAATTACAGTCAGCAGCAGTGCTCCAAAAGTAGTTAGTTTCATCATGACCTCCTTTTTGGATAACTTATTCGTACCGCAACGCCACAAGTGGATCGACTCTCGTCGCGCGTCGCGCCGGAATCAGACATGCGAGCAACGCAACGGTGATAAGAATCAATACAACAGACAAGAACGTCAGCGGATCCTTAGCGCTTACTCCAAACAACAAATTAGACACCAGCCGTGATAGCGCAAAGGCCGCGACCAATCCCAGCGCCACACCGAGCAGCACCCAACGCATCCCTGTCTTCAACACCAGTGCCAATACGTCACCGACTTGGGCTCCCAACGCTAATCTCACTCCGATATCCCTTGTCTGTTGCGTGACGACAAAAGAGAGCACTCCGTAGATTCCGAGCGAAGCTAACAACAAGGCCAGGCCCGCAAAGACTGAAAGTAGAATCATTGCCAGACGGCGTGAACCAGCATCGCGAATCAACAATTCTTCAATTGTTGCCACACCGGCAACAGGTTGATTCGGATCTGCGGCTTGTATCTCACGACGTACTGCCGCCACCAGTGAGTTCGGATCTCCAGTTGTGCGAATGACTAGATCTCGTGGGCTAAACCAGGGGTGCGAAGAGATCTGCCGGTACGGTAAGTACATCTCGGACTTAACCGGCTGGTCCATCCCCATCTGCCTTACATCAGCGACCACGCCAACCACCGTTACCCACGGAGCATTTGGCGTCCCCAGCTTCAAGCGCTTACCAATTGGACTCTCACCTTTCCACTCGCGAGCGAGTGACTGGTTAACGATAGCAACCGGAATCACCGTCTCGTTATCCTGATCAGTGAAATCGCGACCCTCCTTCAGTGCGATCTTCATTGTTTGAAAATATCCGGGGCTGATTTGTCGATGGATCGCATTTGGCGCCCGGCCCTCTTCCTGTTGGCGCGTCTCAATCGTTACCCCGTTTGATCCGCCTTTCCAGGCCAAAGGTACCGACGTCGTGTACGCGGCTGAAACCACCCCCGGTAGCGACCTCACGTGCGCCAGCACCTGATCGTAGAAAGCCAGGCGTTTGGGATGTTCCTTTGTTTGATATTCCTTAAGGTCTCGGTAACTGCGGTCAGACATAATGGTTCGAAGGGTCAACAATCTTTCTGGTTCAAAGTGTGAGTATTGGCCCAGCAGATGAGAGATGGTTTGAATCATCAGTCCCGCGCCGATCAAAAGAACGAGTGCGAGTGCGACCTCACCAACAATCAGCGAGCCTCGAAGCTTGTTACCCTTCGCGCCCTGTCCGGTGCGTATCCCTCCCTGCTTAAGGGCGTCGTTCAGGTCGATCTTTGAAGCCTGAAGTGCCGGAGCTAATCCAAAAAGAATTCCTGTTAAGAGCGAGACCGCGCCGGCGTAAGCGACCATGGTGAAATCTAGCTCTAACATCGTCGAGATCTTCATCGCTGCTGGTACCAGCTGTTTCAATAACGCGAAGCTCCACACAGCAACCAGCAATCCAAGGACACCACCGATGAACGCGAGCAAGATACTTTCCGTGAGTAACTGGCGAACGATACGAATGCGACTCGCACCGAGCGCGGTTCGCAAAGCTATCTCCTTGCCCCGACTGGTAGCGCGCGACAATTGCAGACTCGCCATATTTGCGCAGGCAATCAGCAGAACCAGACCAGAGGCAACCACGAGCATCAACAAAGGACGGCGCACCGACGCAACCATCTGTTCACGAACAGGTTCGACGATGGATTTCAGTCCCAGCGCTTCCTCAGGATGATCACGCGCGATTCTTTGCGAGATTGTTTGGAGTTCAGCGTCTGCCTGGGCCACGGCAATGCCAGATTTAAGTCGCGCTACCACCATTAAGAAGTGATTGTCATGGTCTGCAAGTTGTTGGTCAGTTAAGGCCGCCGGCACCCACAACCCGACTGTGCTCGAGGCAAATTGAAATCGTTCTGGCATTACGCCGACGACGCGGTACATCTCGTCGTCCAGTTGAATGTCGCGGTTGACAATATCCAGCGTTCCGCCAAACCTGCGCTGCCACAATTCATAACAAAGGATCACTACTCTGTTTGCGCCTGGCTTGTCTTCGTCAGCTGTGAAGTTGCGGCCAACGAGAGGCTGAACACCCAGGACGGGAAGGAAACTGTTGGTCACGGCGAGGGCCAGGACACGTTCCGGTTCGCCGTCGCCGATCAGGTTGTAGCTTCTCGGAGCGGCTGCTGCCATATCTTCAAAGACAGTCTGTTGCGATCTCCAATCCGCGAAATTACCTGGTGCGACGTCATCGCGAGGGATGTTGATTGCTGACGCGTCTTCAAATACTCGTACCAACCGATCGGGTTGGTGGAATGACAGAGGCCGAATGAGCACTGCGTTTACCAGACTGAAGATCGCGGTGTTCGCGCCAATGCCGAGGGCCAACGTGACGATCGCAACGACCGTGAAAGTCGGGCGCTTGAGCAAACTCTTGACTCCAAAGCGAAGGTCTTTGATTAGCGTGTCCATCCTGTTACTCCGATTTCCGATTGTTGATTGAGTTCCAAGGGTATTACTCAAATTCCCCCGGGTCGCTCTGTATGACAGGTGATGGAAATTCACCCTATGCGAAATCGACGAGCGGCATTGGGCAACAAAACCGTTACTCGTACCTGAGAGCCACCAAAGGATCGACTTTCGTTGCGCGCCGGGCCGGTATCAAACACGCGGCAACAGCGACGACGCTCAAAACACCCGCCACCAACACGTAGGTCACCGGATCCGTCGGCTCCACTTCGAACAACAAACCTGACAAAAATCGTGTCAACGCAAATGCGCCCGTAAGACCCGCTACTAGTCCGAAAAACGTCAGCATCAGACCTTGTCTCAGGACCATTCTCAACACATCTGCGGAACGCGCGCCGAGTGCCATCCGAACTCCGATCTCATTAGT
>DATBMP010000336.1:0-4328 GCA_036554845.1 Pyrinomonadaceae bacterium | reverse complement strand
CAGAGCCGTACCCAAAAGACTTTTTGTGCAAAGCCTCGTGGAACGATATTCTGCCATTCAGTGGTTGCTCATGCCATTCAGTCGCTTTTACTTATGCCCAGGACGTTCAGCGTTAGATTTCTCTGTGGACAATTCAAGCCCTAACACCGATGGTAAACGCTGGAATGGAGAGATAAACTAGTGCTATAAAGAAGTCCCCAATTAGTCCTAAGTGTTCACCCCCCCCGCAACCACTCTCCCATCGACCGAGTCCGAAATGTAAGTGTTCGCCTTGATAGTACACATCATCTGCAAGGGGGGCTCCAATGTACAAATTCTTTCTCACTCTCGCCTTACTGATCCTCTTCATCTCTGACTCACGGCAGGCGGCAGCGCAATCAACTAGTATCAAGGGCCAGCCGCGCACAAACATAGAGAGCCGGATTAGTTCAGTCTCGATAGTCAGGCCCGCGTCGCAGGAGCGTAGTGCTGAAGCAGAGAAATTGTTAGCAGAGGGAATAAGACTTACAGAGGTGCGCGAGTTCTCAGGCGCAGTTGCAACTCTTAAGCACGCCCTCAGACTTGATCCTGAGTATGCCGATGCTTATGCCGCGCTTGGTCGTGCGTACTTCAAGATGCGGCATTGGCAAGAATCCGTTTTCAATCTTCGGCGAGCCGCGGAATTGAGGGCACGGCAGCGGGGCTCTCAAACCGCACAGCGGAACGTGATGGTGCAAGTGTCGAAAGGTTTTAGCTCTCGAGTTGCTGCCGCAACCGGTTCACCAATTAAGCGCGAAGCCAAGTCGAGTCATGCTCCGAGTAAAAAAACATTTGCGACACGTCCAACACAACTACGCGTGGAGAACACAGCTGCAAAGACAAGTCCTGTTGCTCCAGATATAAAACCGCTATCACGAACCAACGTGATACCCGTTGAACTAAAAACTGCAATTCATAGATCAGTTGTCCCACCAGACGTGGAAGGCACATCCATAAGTCCTGTTGGTCCAGAAATCGAACCGCAACCGAATATCAACGCGAATCCTGCTGAATCTAAAGTGCCCATTCCCACAACGCAGACACAACACCGAGAAGCAGCCACTCCCGCGACGGCAACCGAAACAAAGTCGTCAGCCAAACTACCAGAAGAAACTAAAGCAACTGCCGTTGACTTGAAACCATTGGATGCCAAATTAGAAGCGACGCAACCACCGAATCAAGAAGTCGTCAGCACTTCGGTCAATCCCACTCAAGAAACAGAGACCAATGATCCTGGCGCGAAGACTGACCACCGAGGGTCGGAAGCAACGCGAACTGGACCCAGTGTTCCGGCGCAAACGATCACCGAGGGCACCTTATCAAAACAGACGTCTGAACCAGCGGGCGTCCGAGTCGCAATGAGTGTCACACCCGCCGCAAAACCGGTAGAAACCAGGAGTGACGCTCCACTTTCAGATCTACGGAGTAAGGAGGAGGCTTCGTTAGCGGATATCTACCGTGTTGGTCCAAGTGACGTTTTGGATATCCAGATCAATGGCGCTCAAGCAACTCAATCGACGCTTTTCACGGTTTCGCCTTCCGGTCTGCTCGAGCATCCGATGCTTACTGAACCGCTCCCGGTGAAAGGTTTAAGCGTTGAGGAAATCGGCCCGAAGATCGAAAACGATTTGAAGAAACGCGCGTTGATTGAGAACCCCAGGGTCGTGGTGGCAGTGCGAGATTATTCCAGTCACACGATTCTCGTCACTGGTCTTATCAGGCAGTCGGGCACAAAGTTTTTAAGGCGTGAGGCCATCCCGCTTTATGTTGTCGTGGCGGATGCGCAGCCCCTCCCTGAAGCAGCGAGAATAACCATCCTCCGAAATGAACAGAAGCAAGTGTATGAAATTGATCTGGCAGAGGTAGCAGACTTGAACTTACTGGTGCTGCCCGGAGACGTCATCACTTTGCACCCGAACGTTACTCGATACATCTACATCGGCGGTGAAGTGAAGTTTCCCGGTGAGAAAACTTTTCGGCGTGGCTTAACTCTTATGCAAGCTGTGATCGCGGCGGGAGGGTTAACTCAAAAGTCGAAGGTAGCGGAACTTGCACGAGATGACGGTAAAGGTTTCTTAGTAGCAACGCGGGTCAGCTTGAATGAAATTCAATCGGGACGAACTGTGGATCCGTTACTCAAGCCCGGCGATCGGATCACGATTCTGCGTTGAGGTGGACTACGTAAGACCGGGTCCTATGCAGCTTCGATGTAATCGGCAATGGTGGTGGGCTTGGGGATTGGCACACCATCCTCGCGCATGCCTTGCAGGTGAAGTTCGACTGCTTCAGTCATATTTCGCCGCAATTCGTCGATGGTCTTGCCGGTAGCAACACAGCCGGGTAAGTCTGGTAAATATGCGGAATAGTTTCGCTCGCCAGACTCGATGATCATCGCGTACCGCATGATGGAAACTCTATTTGTTCAAGCCCGCCTGCGTCAAGATGCTCTTCAAGGTCTTGGGATGCACATCATCAGCGGTGTGCCCTGCGACCGTTACCCGACCTCGTTTATTTGGATGCTTGAGCTGCCTGTGACTCCCAACAGTCGTAGAAACGTACCAACCATCGCGTTTGAGAAGTCTGAGCACATCGCGAACCTTCACAACGTCGCATGATATATCGTTAGGGTGAAAACTGAACTATCAGTCACCTAAAGCGCAACCTTCGCTTATTACAAAAAACCTTTCATGGATTTCTGGCGCCCTCTTAGCAACAACCAAACGAACGACCCACCAAACTACACTAGCTTTACACGACACTCTTCGCGCATGTTCGTGTGAATTGGTGGTGGATCGGTTCACCACAACTGAAAACGCGATCGGTTTTACGCGACACGGTAGAAGCGGCTTCGAGCTAGAAGCCATAACCCGTTACCGTAAATGCTTATTGAACCACTCCAGCGTGCGGGTCCATGCGAGTTTCGCGGAGGCTTCGTCATAACGCGGCGTCGTGTCGTTGTGAAAGCCATGTTGTTTGCCTTCGTACATGAACGACTCGTGCACTTTGTTGTTGGTCTTGAGCGCCGCTTCATACGCCGCGATGCCCGCGTTGATCCGCTCGTCGTTGCCCGCGTAATGAAACATCAGCGGGGCAGAAATCTTCGGCACATCATCTACACCTGCCTGGCGACCATAGAACGCGACCCCAGCATTTAGATCCGCGCCCAGACGCACGGCCAGTTGATTCACCATCCCACCACCGAAACAAAAACCTACCGCACCAAGTTTGCCGCTGGAGTCGGAATGCGCTTTGAGCCACTTCGCTGCCGCTACAAAATCTTCGGTCATCTTCTTTCCATCTACTTTGCGAAACGCGGCGGCGCCTTCCTCATCGTTACCCGGATACCCGCCGACTGAAGTTAGACCATCGGGCGCAAAGGCGATGAAGTTGGCGACCGCGAAACGACGCGCTACGTCCTCTATATAAGGATTGAGGCCGCGGTTTTCGTGAATGACGAGCACAACAGGCAGCTTCTTACCTTTTGCCGGACGAGCCAGATACCCCTTGATGGAACCGTTCCCAGCCGGTGATTGGACCACCTCGTAACTAACTTTGATCCGTTTGTCGTCGGCCTTCACTTGTTGCGCCCAGGCGTAATTGGGTTTCAGGCTCTGGAAAATTGCCGCGACGGTCAGACCGCCGACAGCAAATTTGCCGGCGCGGTCGAGGAAGGTGCGGCGATCAATATCGCCGTGCTGGTATTCGTGAAACAGGTCTAACAACTCCTGCGGATAATCGGATGCGACTTTGCGTTCCATAGTTTTTGGCCCTCAGGAAAAGGTTTGTTTACTAAATCCGTTGTTTCCTATCGGCGAATGTGTTTGCGTGCGGATAGATTACCATCACACACAGGCACAACATCAACCTGGGTTCGATTTTCCCAGCGAGGGAAGAACACGCGGGGTTGAAGACTACCTAATGGCAGGGGGCACTGTGTAAGGACTCAGCTGCTCGTTTTGCTCTTGCTGCAATGCGTGCAATAACGTAAAAGGTCACGCGTGGCTGAACTATCCCCCGGAGTTACCCTGACCCGTTATCGCATCACTCGCAAAATCGGTGCGGGAGGAATGGGCGAGGTATATCAAGCTCAGGACACCGAACTCGGTCGCCCAGTGGCTCTAAAATTCCTCTCAGGTGAAGTCGCCTCCCATCAAAGCCGCATAAAACGTTTCATTCAGGAAGCGAAAGCCGCATCGGCACTAAATCATCCCAACATCCTGACGGTTTATGAAATAGGTCGTGCTGACGAGGCCACTTTCATTGCTACTGAGTTTGTCGATGGCGTCACGCTGCGAGAGCACATGCGTCAG
>DATBMP010000242.1:0-4813 GCA_036554845.1 Pyrinomonadaceae bacterium | reverse complement strand
CGAAAGGAAGTTGTAAAGCGTCACCACGAACCGCGGAGATCTCCGTTGGTGACTCATCGTTAATTGCTGCTGCGGATCGTTCATTTAATTCCAATCCAATCAGTCTTACCTGTCTTCTGTTCTTACTGGCCCAACCGGCAGTTATACGTAGTAGTTCACCCGAACCGGCTCCTACATCAAGTATGGAAACAAATGAGCGTCGCGACTGCCCCATCTCCTTAAGAAGCCACTGGTCCAGGGCCCACGCGTCACCCATCCAACGGTTTACGCGCTTCAATTCAACAATGCAGCCTTCATATTCCTCGGGCGTGTAGTCGCCCTTGTCGATGTGCTCAAGTTCATTACTTCGTTTTTGAAAACGTGAAAACATTTGTGGTTCAGACTCGATCGAAAATTGGGGGCATGAGGGCCTTTTCAAGGGAGGAGATCAGATTCTCTCTACGACCAGCGCGCTGTTCTTTGAACCGAAACCGATGCAGTTGCACAACGCCACGCGGACACTCGCTTCTCTGGCTTGATTGGGAACGTAATCGAGATCACATGCGGGATCTGGCTGGTCCAAATTTATTGTAGGCGGAATGATGTTGCGCGTGATCGCACACAATGCTGCACCAAGACCTGCGGCGCCGCTCGCGCCCTGAGGATGTCCGACCTGAGACTTTGTGGCTGACATGGGGATGCGTTTCGCGCTTCCGTCAAGGGCGATTTTGAGCGCGCTGGTTTCAATTCGATCGTTAAGCGCAGTAGATGTGCCGTGTAGATTGACGTAATCAACCTCTTCCGCAGTCCGTCCGGCATCATCGAGTGCGAGTTTCATGGCGCGAGCTGGTTCATCGCCGCTCTCTTCCAGTCGCACTCGATGGTACGCATCGCACGTAGCCCCATAACCGGTAATCTCGGCGTAAATCGATGCCTTCCGTTGCAAAGCATGATCGAGCTCTTCGAGCACGTAGATCCAAGCGCCTTCGCCCAAAACGATTCCCGAACGGTCAAGTGAAAAAGGTCTTGAGGCGCGATGTGGCTCATCATTCCACTCGTTGGTTAAGACCGTCATCAAGTTGAAGGCAGCCAGAATTCCTGGCGCAATTGGAGCATCGACGCCGCCAGTGATCATCATGTTCTGCCGGCCCAGCGCAATATGTTCTGCTGAGTAGGCAATTGCATCGGTTGAACTAGTGCAACCCGTTGACACGATGTGTGAAAGACCCCTCAGGCCGAAGGCCATCGAGAGTTCGCTCGAGAGTCCGCCATGAGTTGAAGAGGGAATGGTGTAAACGCTGGCTTTGTAAGTTGGACCAATGTACCAGTACTCGTATTGCTGCTCGGTAAATGCAAGACCCCCACCTCCCGTTCCCAGCACCACACCAACTGCTCTTCTTTCCTCGAGAGAAAAGTCGTTGGGAAAAAGCTTCGCGTCCTCGAGCGCTTCTCTGGCAGCGGCAAGCGCGAGTGGCACTGTACGCGGAACGTGTTTGCGATCCCTGGGATTGAGTTGTGCCTCCCAGTCAAACTCGGGAACGCTGGCGGCGATCTTCACCGGTGAGTTGCTGACATCGAACGACTCGATTCGTCGCACACCACTCGAGCCACTAGCCAGACCATGCCAGAAGGCTTCACGTCCAATACCGATGGGCGTGACACAGCCCATGCCGGTAATTACCACACGACGCGGTCGCTTGAATCGGCTCAGCATGCGGATTCATTCCCCCGAAAGGCCAATATAGGTTGTTTAGAGGAGGCCCCGACAGCATAGCATCGCGTGCGACAAATTCACTAAGTCGGGCACAAAGTTCCTGCCACAACCTCAGCGCGCGCGGTGTTTATTGCACAGAGCCGCCGGAAACCAATTTCAGGCACAAAACTTAGGAGATAAAGATCATGAAAAGATTATTAGGGCTTGGTGTGTTTGTTGGCCTTATGTGCGCCAGCAGCTTTGTCGTGTACGCGCAGAAAGAAGACAAGCCTAACTCACTGAGATGTTCAGATAGCTGGTCCAGCGATCGGCTGGTGAATCACTGCGAAGTAAGAGAGCAGACCATTGCTTCAACCGGCTCGCTTACTGTGGATGCGCGAAAGAATGGTGGTGTCTCCGTTAAGGGATGGGACCGCAATGACGTTCACGTGCGGGCACGCGTGAATGGTGTTGCGCCAACTCAAGCAGAAGCCGAAGCGATGGCAAAACAGGTTATTGTGCAGACCGGTGGCGGCAAGGTTTACGCTGATGGACCACAAGCACGCACTGACTATCACTGGAGTGTGAGTTACGAAATATTTGTGCCCCGTCGCACAGACCTGACACTCGAGGCTCACAACGGCGGGATCGCGATTGCGGATGTGACTGGTCGCCTTGCGTTCACTGCACTGAATGGTGGCGTGGTCCTGAAGCGAGTGGGCGGCACGGTACGCGGGGGAACAACACCCGGGGGGTTGGTGGTGGAATTGAGCGGCGATCGCTGGGACGGCGAAGCGCTCGATGTTAAGACCACAAACGGCGGAATTATCATGACGGTTCCGGAAAACTATTCTGCGCATCTTGAAACCGGGACGGTAAACGGAAATCTCAGTATCGATTTTCCGGTGACGGTTCAGGGGAAAATCACCAGAGAGTTAGCAGTAGATCTCGGGTCGGGCGGTGCAACAGTGCGAGCGGTGACTACCAATGGGGGAGTAAAGATCAGGCGGGCGAGTTTAAGTAACTGATCGACAGAGCCATGGAGTGCGGTGGCCAGCGCAGCGCGAAGCCTAAGTTATTGACGATTGTCGAATGTCGATTGTCGATTTAGCGTTGGGTAGGTTCAAAACTCAATCGTCAATCGTCAATCAACCATGATTCGGTGTCGGCTGCCCTTGCCACCGCACTCCAAAGGGTTTCCACTTTATCGTTTCCCACTTTTAATCTAATCTTGTCCGCGCATGGACAAGTTTCGCATCACCGGCGGCCGGCGTCTCGAAGGCCGCATTTCTATTAGTGGCGCCAAGAATTCCGCACTTCCGTGCATGGCTGCGGGCTTGCTCACGGCTGACACAATCATCCTTCATAACATTCCTTACGTTCGCGACATCATCACGCAGCGTCGTCTACTGGAAGATCTTGGCGCGACCGTGCTAACTCCTGAGTTGCGCACGCATAAAATCAGCGCGCCGAATATCGAATTGTTCGAAGCTCCTTATGAGTTAGTAAAAACAATGCGGGCCTCAGTCCTCGCTCTTGGACCATTACTCGCTCGTTTTGGAAAAGCAAAAGTGTCGCTACCTGGTGGCTGCGCGATTGGAACCAGGCCCATCGATCTTCATCTGGCGGGATTCACTAAGTTGGGAGCTGAGGTAAAGCTTGAATCGGGAAACGTTGTTGCGCGCGCACCAAAAGGAGGAAGACTTCGCGGCGCGGAGATCAGTTTCGACAAAGTTACTGTAACGGGAACCGAGAACTTGATGATGGCGGCGACACTTGCTGAGGGAACGACGCGGCTTTTGAACGCGGCCTGTGAGCCGGAAGTCGAAGATCTCGCGGTGCTCCTAAACAAGATGGGCGCGCGTGTTCGCGGCGCCGGCACCAGCACGATCGAGATTGATGGCGTTGACGTTCTCGAGGGAGCAGAACACACGATCATTCCCGATCGAATCGAAACCGGGACCTTTCTGGTTGCCGCAGCGATCACGAAAGGTGAGTTAGAGATCAAGGATTGTAAGCCGGAGCATCTGACCAGTGTGATTCACAAGCTGCGAGAAGCCGGCGTCACGATAATTGAGTTGAACCCAAGCAGCTTGCTTGCTTCAGGCAAAAATCTTCTTGCTCGTGATGTTACAACCGAGCCGTATCCGCAGTTTCCTACTGACATGCAGGCGCAATACATGACTTTGATGACGCAGGCAAAGGGGCAATCACACATTGCCGAAACGATATTCGAGAATCGTTTTATGCATGCGTCTGAGATGCAGCGCATGGGAGCTCGCATCAACATTGAAGGTCGTAGTGCGATCGTCGCTGGTCCAACTCAACTTACGGGCGCTCCGATTCAGGCTTCTGACCTGCGCGCTTCGGCTTCGTTGGTCCTGGCAGGACTAGTTGCTGAGGGTGAGACTATGATCGACCGCGTGTACCATATTGATCGCGGCTATGAAAAAATTGAAACCAAGTTGCGCGAAGTGGGGGCGGACATTGAAAGGATCAGGCAGTCGGTAACTGCACCGCTTTCCACGCCGTTGGACGCAACTGCGGTGATCTGAATTTGCAGCAAGGGGGCCCGATAAATGTCATCAAATAGCTGTCTCTTTTGTCGCATTGTTCAAGGAGAGATTCCCTCCGATTTCTTACATCAGGACGAACGCTGCGTCGTTATTCGCGACATCAATCCGCAAGCGCCCACTCATGTGTTAGTGATTCCACGTGAACATGTTGAATCGTTGAATGACGCTTCTCATAAAGATGAACCGCTACTCGGTCATCTGTTAAGAGTCGGAGCGCGGATCGCAAATAACGAAGGATGTGCCGAGAGTGGGTATCGCACTGTGATCAATAGCGGTGCGGGCGCGGGACAATCGGTGTTTCATCTGCACGTTCACATTCTTGGTGGACGCCCAATGAACTGGCCGCCGGGCTAGGGCGTCGGGAGTGAGACCATTCACGAGGTTAATCATTCTTTCGGACCAAGCGGCTGAAGCCGGTGGTGTCTCGATCAATTAGGCTTTCGGCGCCACTGCACGCACCCCCTCCGAAACCCCACTTTCATACTTTTTGAAGTTTTCGTTAAAGCGCCGCGCCAAATCCTTTGCCTGTCGATCGTAGGCTTCTTTGTCACTCCAGGTGTTTCGT
>DATBMP010000235.1:0-8678 GCA_036554845.1 Pyrinomonadaceae bacterium | reverse complement strand
TTGGAGTTCCGGCTCGGCCGCCACCCTTGCGGTAAGCCTGCGGCTTACCGACCTTCATATATTTTGATCGAGGCTATGCCTCAAAGATGGAACAGTTTAGGCATAGCCTGATATTTAGGTTGGGATAACGGTAAGCCGCAGGCTTACCGCAAGGGTGCGGCAGAGCCGTACCCAAAAGACTTTTTTGTGCAAAGCCGCCCTCTGACCACCAAAATTCTTTTCCACCATGCAAGTTTCCACGCCCAACGTGCGCTTTATCAGGTGAGATAGTTTTCCCCCGACGCGGTCTCGCTTGAAATCGAGATCTTTGGAGTGCGGAATTTTCAATGTTTAGAACGTTCATCACGGTCATCGTCCTTGCCATTGGTTGCGATGCGTTGGTGGCGCAGGCGCAAACACCGGTGACGATGGCCGTGGCCAAACCCAGTGCCAAACAACCCGACCTGCGCATTCGCGAGATTCAGTTCTTGCCAGTGAACGACAAGGCCATGAAGGTCCAGGTTTCAAACGCTGGCACCGCGTCGTCTCGTTTGTGTGTTCTTCGACTGACGGTGCGAAAGATAAACGGAATCTCGGTTGGACGTGTGAAGGAAGTAAAGCTTCCACCGCTTGCTCCTGGTGCCGTCAAGTGGTTGGTGTTCGACGCGAAGAGCATTCTTCCAAACAACATCTCGCTCGAGTCGACAACGTTCAAGCTCAATGCTGATGCAACTGAGATCGTTGCCGAGTCGAACGAGAAGAACAATGAACTTTGGCACAATTTGTAAATGCCCTCGGCACCACAAGTCATGAAAATGTTCAATGTGAATATCTTGCTGATCGTTCTGGGAACGGCTATCTCGGGCTTTTGAGGCATAGCCTCGGGCACCTTCGGCGGACTCCGGTAAGCCAGAGGCTTACCGCAAGGGATGCGGCAAAGCCGCTTACCGCAAAGGGATTCAGCAAACCCTCACTCACCGCAAGGGATTCAGCAAAGCCTCACTAACCGCAAGGGATTCAGCAAAGCCTCACTCACCGCAAGGGATGCGGCAAAGCCTCACTCACCGCAAGGGATGCGGCAAAGCCTCACTCACCGCAAGGGATGCGGCAAAGCCTACTCATGAACCCATGACTACTGGGTAAAGCCGTCGGCGTAGTCCATTTTTTAGGAAAGTTTGAGCCCGCGTACCAAAAATACACAATTGGCCCACGATCAAACTAAAAATCCTTGACTTTCAAATCCGACACTCATAACTTTCGCGGGCCAAAGAAAACAAGCTTCCTTCTCACGAGCTGCGTCATGCCCTTGCAATGACTTGAGCAGCTTGAAAAGTGATCGCTGCAGATGGCTTTTCCCGACCAACGCCTTTCTCGCAAACTTGGTCCCGACATATCAGGTTCCCCCGCTTGAACGCACACTCAGCATTTGTTGAGAAGTAATACTTACCGTCCGCAAAGTACTTCACCATGAACACAGATAAATTGCACACGCTACTCGCCAATCTTTCGGGTCACCTCCAAGCAACTGAAGCCCGCCATAAGAAAGAGATAGAGAAGCTCAACCGACTACTCTCGCGTTCTCTCCTTTCCGAAGATGTGCAGAACCTGAAAGGCAGTAGCTTCGCATTTGAAAATGCGGATCTATTCTCGGTTGCAAACATTCCATCACCTCGGTTGGAAGAGTTGCATCCTTTGGCCGAGGCCGCCGCGACGCGCGCATCAGAACCGGAGTTCCGTGTATTTGTCAGACAGGTACCGGCCCGCAGTACGCAACTCCATGCGTCGGTACCGCTCTGGGCCGGAGGGTCAGCGGTCGAAACCACGCTTGGTCCGTTCACCCGCATTGATGGCCGCCAGTTCTGGTTCGACTTCTTCCGCATTGAAAAACTCGTTGCGCTCTATATGCACAACAAACCGGACCCGGCACTCCTTTTCAAAGTGCGATCCGGGTTGCTCTCACTGAGCAATCTCTTGCCTTTGAGTGTTCAGCCTGCCACTTCCTACCGTTTGCCGGCCGGCAGTATCTGGATCAACTCGGAGATTCTTGCTGCTAACGCACCGGCCGGGTTTTACACCGGCTTGAAAATTAGCGGCGGATTGGTATCGCTGAGTGCGGCGCCGCAAACAATCAACGGCAAACTGACGGTGATGCCAGGCACGGTAGTCACGGTTAGGTTGGAATTGAATCAACCCGCGGTGACCGACGCCGATCCATCCAGTCCTTTTGGTATCGACGCGCGTGATTCGAGTGTTCAGTTACCCGAGACTCTCTCTTTTCATTTCTCAGCTTCAGGCAACACGGTTGATGAAGTTGCCAGTGCGCGCTGGAACGTATTCGGTCACGCCGCATCGTTCGAATGGGACAGATCACCGCAAGGCTCTTTCAACGCGCTGACCCATCGCGTTTTCATTCCTCTTAATTGTTCTGAAGCAACTTTCGAAATCAGGTCCTGCAAATCGCCATTTCATACGGTTGATGGGAAAGCACGCATCAAGCAAAGCGCCTGGGCCTTACCGTCGGCGCCAATTGACATCTTGAACCCGACTGCGGCGGTGGGTATCGGTGCGCTTTTGATCCAATGTGGTGAAGGACTCTCAAACAACTGGAAAGGTTTGGAAGGTGGGAAGCTTAATCTCACTGAACCATTGGTACTGGCCGAGCCTGGGCGGATCAGCATCTCGGATACGAGTGCGAGCAATGTGTTTTGTCGACAAGTCTTTAATCTGTGGAAAGACGACCTGAACCAATTTGGCACGACGGTCGAAGTGCAATACCCGAAAGCCACACCGTTTTTCTTCTTCAGCTTCGCGAATGGCACTGAAGTGGTGATGGTTTTGGGCCACGGTGACGTGAGAATTGATCGGCCGGTTAATGTCGCAGGTCAGGCACTCGCAATTCACTCTAAAAACTCGGTCGTGATTCTCTCAGTCAATAAGACAGAGAAGTTCGTCTCTCTGTTTGATGACAACATTCTGGTTGACTCGTTCGACACGACAAAGAAGCCTCCGGTTTTCCCAAAACCGATCTCGCTGGCTTTGCGGAACGCCCTCTTCAAAGTGACGCCGGTGAACGGATGTGTTCTGTTCGGACGATTGGCTGATGACTTCACAAAGGTAACGCACGGTTTTCTTTATCTTACGTTCGGCATGTATGCCTACGTGCCCACACTGCCCGACCCGTACGCTGCGAATCTGGGAATTCTGAAGCGGCAGTTCCGTGATCAGGCGGCAAATAAGTTCGCACTCTCCTTCGCGGCTGGTCCATCGATATCGATGTGGCTTGTTGCGCGAGTGACTTGGGAGCCAACTAACCTTCCCGCGGACAATCCCAACGACAACGTCACCGTTTCATTTCACTTTGCTCCGCTTCAAAACCAGTTCCAGGTTGCGACATCCGCGCCAGTGCCTGACATCCCGCCGATTACAGGCAGCCCTGAACCCACTTCTGCCGCGATGATGCATGTAGTAGGTGAAGTCGTAATCGGTGATGAGGATCAGAGTTCTGATCTGCCGGACTATGGAGAGGTTTGGGAAGCGAACACTCGATTATTGTCACAGGATGCATTTGCGCTCCTCGATGTCAGCACGAAAGCCGATCTTTTGGGTGTCAGTTTTGGATCGTTTGGGGACCGCCGGATGTTGATGATGAGGACCCACGATGTGGTTCCCAGTGCGGACCAATCGATGGCTGGATTTCCTTTACAGGTCAAAGGCATGGACGTCGTTAGTAACGGCAGAAATGTCCGCGCCTTCACCGTACCGCCCATCTCCTGGGAACCAGTTTTCAATCTCACGCCGCCACAAGTGCCTGGCGATCCTTCCTCGGGATTCAATTACTATCCCGACGACGGTGGCCCAGCTCGCATTCTCAACAACAGCGCTGAACAAGTGGCCCTGGCTCCTATCCCGCTGACAGACTTTTTGGTTGATTCGTATGACAAAGACAACAAGTTCTTTGCCCTCGCATTATTCACCCTGCCGTTCGGCTTGCGCGCTCTGGCTCTTCTTCAAAAACAGTTCATCAACGAGGGAATCACACAAACAGGTACTGATCTTTTGTTGGAGCCTCGGTCATTTGAAAACGATCTGAAAGGTGCCCGGCAACTCGAGTTAGTTGCGGGTGAATCGCCGGTGGTAGGCGAAGGCAACATGTTCGTCGGATTCACGGTGCAGGTGAACAATGTCTTGGAGTTCAATGGTTCCCAACAAGGGGCCAGCACGCTCGGCCGCAGTGTGACCAAGATCTTCAACGGCGAATTTATGCCAAAGACGCCCGGCGACATCTTTCGTCCGCGTGGCGTGCCTTTGACTCGAATGGATCTAAGCGGTTACGGCTCGAGCATTGTGAGTAACTGGCTTAATCCAAAAGCTACGGTCGCCGCCACCAGTCAGGCAAAGTTTGACGTCTTCCTCGGTCGTTGCGCTCACGAAATTATTCAGGTGCGGAGTTTGATGTATCCCTGGGGCATCAGAGTGGTTCGCACAATCACCCTCCTGCGAGCATCAACCAACTACGTTTACCGTCATGACAGCGGTTGGAAAGCAGAGAGCGATGGCAAGTTTGACTTCTCTTATTACGCGAATGAAGAACAGGGCGGCAAGCTGGTCCCAGTACCGCGCGATTCGCCATATGAAATCCACCCGGGAGTTGTGAAGGGCCTGTTCAATATCAAGGAGATTAAAGAGACACCTGACATCAAACCATTTCAAGGCAGTCTCTCGTTCAAAGCGGGCGATCTCTACCTCGACGAAAAGGATGGCCGTGAACGAACCTTTCCCGGTCCAAACGTTCCTACCAGGTACGAACTGCAACCCGTTTATTTCAACGCAGACGTAGAACTTGAGAATCCGGTAAGCGGCTATGTGACAAAGGAGATTATCGGTAAAGAGACGAAGCTTGTTCCGTCGAAGCGCATACTCGGTTTTGTGCAACTTGCACCGCGCGGCATGCCCATCCCAAAGGAAGTTTTCAAGGCAATGATCGCCTCTCAGATGGGCAGCATCGGTGGACCCGTCGACACCGTTTTGAACATCGGCAACAGCGATCAAGAGATGAGGATCAATCGTTTCGATGTGAGCAACTCATTCGGCAAGAATGGAAGCGATCCGATATTCGTGGCGGCGGGCCGTGGGAATGTGATCCTTCCCAAAGACGGTTCCTGGAGTCTTGTCAAACATGAGCGCGGCAGCGGGGATGTCAGTCCTGTACCGCAAGATCTGAGCGTGCCGCTGATCCGGATCGGCAAGTTAAGAAAACCAAAAAATCTGATTTTCACTCCCACCGGCGACATACTCGAGATTATCAAGCGCACCAAGCTCGATGGTCCATTGGTTGTAGATCCAGATCCAACAACTCAACTCCTGCGTGTCGCGGACCCGACCGAGTTACTGCGTGACCCGGTCAGTTCAACCATCAACTATGGTTTTCTTCACAGCACTGACACGCAGAAGTGCCTCTTTCTGACGCCCTCGTTTGCGCATGGTGTCAAGAAGCTTTTGAGCAAAACGCCGCCGTTGTTCGTAGACGCGTTTCGTCTGGTCAACTCCAAAGCTGTCTTTCCAAACATCAAGGATGGCGTCACAAACTTCGGCGAGGCGATTGCGCTGGTAAAAGACAAACTTGGCGCCGATCAGTTTTCTCCGAGTGGTTTTGTTGACGGCACCCAGAACGCGTTGGAGGTTATGCAAATCAATCAACTTCAGGAGCAGGGCTACAAGCTTTTGAAGAAGGCTGTGGATTTTCCGCTTCCTGATCACTGGGACCTTATCAATGTCGCTAACTCGTTCCGTATCTACATTGAATACAAAGCGGCTGGCCCAAGCGATGGCAAGCTTGATTTCGATGTGAACTCTTTTGCAGCGAATGTGGCTGACAAGTGGAAGAGCCGGATGAGCAACGTATCTCTGGTGGTCGATCTCGCATTTATCAAACGACTGATGACCATCAAGGGGAACTGGGACGCGAAGAAGGGTTCCGAGGCCTCGTTTGGTGGAGGCGGAATAGGTGAAGTACCTCGCCCGCAGATCGAATTTGCTCCCGAGCTCGAAACCGTGATGGACATACTCGAGATCTTGCAAAAACTCTCGGGAGAAGACTACGCGGGTGCCGTGGGCCAGGGCGTAAAGCTGGCAATGAGCAACAAAGCCGGCTGCTGGGAATATAAGTTCGAGGCTTCGAAAGAGATTCCGTTGCTTCGTTTCCCGCCAGGAATTCTTTACAACGATCCCAACATGCCGCTGAAGTTAGAAGCGGGTCTGAAGTTGGGAGCTTATTTCAATTCGGCTCTTCAGATAACAACTGACACCAAACAACTCCTGCCCTCTGCCGGCGGTTTTCTTGGTTTCTTCGGCCGGCTTTCCGTGATGTGTGTGTCGTTGTCAGTCGCGACGATCTACGCGGTAGGGCAGGCGAATCTCGATTTCGGAGCGGACACCAAAACCGGGCCATTCCTCAGAATGAAGTTCGGTTTCGGAGCCCAGATCGTTGTTGGCCTGCCGGTGATTGCCAACGTCAGTGTGATGTACATCGTGGGCGTTGAGATCTACATGGATTCCAAGAATCTCAATGTCAGCGCATTCCTCCTGTTCCAGGGGCACGCTGAGATTTTAAGCGGCCTAATTTCAGTGACGATAACAATTGAGGCCAAGGGAACGGTCGCGAGAAATGAACCGGAGAAGCGAACTGACCTGGCCGCGCAAGTAAGTTTTGCGTTGGAAATAACAGTGTTCTGGGTAATCGACATTACGATAGACGAATCGTGGGAAGAGCGACGACAGATCGCTTGAGGAAGGATTGCGGGAATAGATTTGGGATTGCGGGGATAGATTTCGGATTTCGGATTGCGGATTGCGGATTTCGTTTAGAGTTGCGGAATTCGTTTTGGATTGCAGCTAAAGACAGGTCACGAGCAATACGACATTCACGACATCACGAAATCCGCAATCCGCAATCCGAAATCCGAAATCTATCCCCGCAATCCGAAATCTATTCCCGCAATCCGCAATCCGAAATTCATATAGGTAACTCATATGAAAGACGAAACAAGATTCACACTTCTACCATTCCCTCAGTTCTACGACGGCGGCACGCAATTAACACTTCGCCTCGTGCTGATGCCTCGTAATCAAAACCCGTTGCAGCCGGCAATCGAGCAGCACGCCGTCATTCCGGATCCCGTTCCAGCGTTTGCGGATGCAGCGCTAACGTTTGAAGCGAGCATCATTAGTGGTCTGAACAACTTTCCCTACGACGAGCTCACTCACGACACGAAACCTTTACCTACTGCTGCGCCCGCCAATCCCAGAGACCTGTTTGTCGCACTTGGTGAGCATTTCAAAATCACCAACCGCGACCGCAGCAACCAGAGTCTCGAGAGCGGAGTAGCCGCGACCGCTACCAAACCCGCGGAACTCACAATCAGGAAATATCTCCCGCTCAGTTACCGACAGGCCTTTAACTTCACCACGCCCCGGACACGCAACGCTGTCACCGACGATAGCTATCGTTGTGCGGTTCGCGATGCAGGGTTGGTACCAGGCTTCAAACGCAGCCCTGACGATATCACCTGGGGAAAAGTCTTTGCTTACGCGTTGCGCCAAAAACTTCTGGCCGAGCAGTTAGGAATGGCTTACGAGACGACCCTCACAATTAATGAGACACACTTTCCCCAGGGCGGATGGTTATATATCGATCTCGCCGCTGGTAGCGACTACCTGACTCAGCAACAAGCCAGCAAATATTTCATTAAGCGTTACGCCGCCCGTATTCCTGCGCTTGAAGCAGGCAAGCCGCGACAGTTGTTTGCGCCAATCTTGTTTCCCGTCCTGTTTAAAGAGAAGCCAGCTGATCCTGTTCCCTTAACAGATGGAAACTACGACGAGCTTTTTTTGGAAGCGGCGGCTTACGATGACGGCTTCGCAAAAATTGTTCACGCACGTCAGCCGCGCAGCCGCGATCTCTTAAAGGAAGAGAGCGATGGCGCACATCCAGTGAAGGATGTTGGTTTCCGTCTGGGTTGGGATGATGAACAGATACTGATCTGGTACATGCGACAAATGGCGGCTGATCCAACGGTCGTCAAACACCCGAGCAAACGGCTTGATGCGATTCTTGGTGTCTTTGGTTACTCCGTCGACGCGCGTGAGGTAGTTGCCGGACCAGAAAATCCCTGGAACTCACTCAACGCAGTGACGAACAAGGTAGAACTGACGGTACCTGCGGAACCTCAACCAATCGCACTTGGTGATTTCAAAGGGGACCTTCCTTACCAGGTCTATCCAGCTCAACTTGATGGCGACAAAAACAAGAGCTTTTGGCTGCCAATGTATTTTGCCAACTGGAACGGCCACAGCATGGTCTTGCCAGACAACGATGCTGCGCAGATCTATCAAACCACAGGCAACGTCAAGGCCGATCCGCACACGGGTGTCTCAGGCAAGCCAGAGAACAAACTGAACGATCTCTACGAAGCTGCTCCGATCGATGCCGAGCTGCGCTACGGTGGAATCTATGAGTTCAGAGTGCGACTCAGAGATTTGAGTTGCGGGGGTAGCGAGATTGACAAAGACCCGATTCACAAGACGCCCTCGAACACCGTCCAACGCCGCTTTCGTCGTTACATCGCGCCTAATCAACCGCGAATCGAGGATCTTGCCGCAGACACAGACGAGGTTTCAGAGATCAACGAAATCAACGTTCG
>DATBMP010000221.1:0-9888 GCA_036554845.1 Pyrinomonadaceae bacterium | reverse complement strand
TGATCCAGTCGATGGTCGAAGTGGGCACGGGCATCTGCCGCAACATTCAGGAAGCACGTGAAGACATCACGCGGCTGAGAAGTGTGATCTCCGGTCTAGCAAAGAAGAACGGTTTGGTAATCGTTGCTGCTTCGACCCATCCGATTTCGCGCTGGCAAGACCAGAAGATCTTTGACGACGAACGTTATGAACTGCTGGTCCAGGAGTTACAGACCGTTGCGCGCTCGCTATTGATCTTCGGGTTGCACGTTCACGTAGGCGTTGCCGACAAAGAGCGTCAGATCCACATTATGAATGCGGCGCGCTACTTTTTGCCCCACGTGCTGGCGCTAACGACCTCTTCTCCATTCTGGATGGGCCACAACACCGGGCTTAAGTCTTACAGAACCGAGATATTCAAGCAGTTCCCGCGAACTGATATTCCGGATCACTTTGATTCGTATGGTGCCTTTGAACGCTACCTGAACCTGCTCATCAAAACGCGTTGTATCGACAACGGAAAGAAGATCTGGTGGGACATCAGACCGCATCCTTTCTTTCCCACGCTTGAGTTTCGTATTTGTGATATCCCGACGCGAGTGGATGACACGGTGGCGATAGCGGCACTGTTCCAGGCGATCGTGGCGAAACTTAATACGCTAATCGAAAAGAACCTAGGTTTCCGACTCTACCGGCGCATGCTGATTCAGGAGAACAAGTGGCGGGCAGTGCGTTACGGGTTGGATGGGAAGTTGATCGATTTTGGCAAACAAACAGAAGTGCCAGTCCGGGATCTGATTCTGGAATTGTTGGAGTTTGTTGATGACGTGCTCGATAACCTTGGATCGCGAAAAGAGGTGGAGCACATTCACACCATCCTTGCGCGAGGGACGTCCGCCGATGATCAATTGGAAGTCTACCGGGAAACAAATGATCTCAACGCGGTTGTGGATCGCTTGATCGAACGAACAGTGGAAAACGTACCGCAGACGACCGAGTTCAAATTAGGCGCACCGACTACCTCAGCATCAACGATCTCAAAATAAAATCGACTACACTTGTCCACGCTGCGCGAGGTACGACTGCCACAACATCCTCGCCGCAACCGAGCGATACGGACGCCATCTCTCCGCCATCGTTATGAGTTCCTCCGGACGCGGCGTCTTCCTCAACTTCCTGATCCGGGCGAGCGAAAGCGCGAGCGCCAGATCGCCCGACGGCCAAACATCCGGCCTGCGAAGAGCCATCAGCAGGTAAATATCCGCGCTCCAGGAGCCAATCCCTTTCAACTTAATCAAAGCTGCCTTAGCCTCGTCGTCCTTCATCCTCGCCAAGCGCGAGATCCTGAGATTGCCATTCAGAACCGCTTCAGACAGGTGTAGCAGGTAAGTGGTCTTCTGACGTGTTAGACCAAGTGACCGCAGGCCTGACTCACCTTGACTTAGAAACCGTTCGGGTTGAAGAGGAACAATATTCTTCTCGAGTCGTTCGAACATCGAGGCTGCCGACGCCAGTGATACCTGTTGCTCGAGAATGATCTTGACCAGTGTGGGAAATCCCTGAGGACGCGACCAGAGGGGAGGCGGACCATGTTGCTCGAAAACTGATCGAAGGTCTCGATCACGAGTGGCGAGATGTTTGGCGGCTACGAGGAGAGTGGTCCGGGTAAGCGACGAAGATTGCATTGGTAAAGCTTACATGCTTCGTCAACCGCTAGTTATGGGCCAATGCAAGACTAAGAAAATTCTCAAAAAGAATTCGACCATCACGCGACTCGTTCTGGTGTTCCCACCGAGTGCGTGATTTGTTCCAGTCCTCAAATGATTTTTCGAGATGAAATTGGACCGTATAGATCAGTTGACCGTCGCTCTGCTTAACCATCATCTGATTTCGACAGAGGTATGACGTCGCCAGCAGTTGAAATCCTTCCGGAACGCGATCGAGTTGCAGTCCATGGTTTTGCCACACGCGCAGGATGCGGGCCTTCTTTGTATAGTCCTGCCACAGACCCGACTCAACTTCGTTAATACCGTTGAAGATCGGATCGCTGGGAGCGGTGATTCTGACAAAGCGGTACTGATACTCTGAAGGTCGATTCTCACGTTGCTCATGCTGTTCAAGTCGGTCAAGCGTGATCACCCGCGCGCCAAAGCTCAAACCAACCAGCTGATGTCCACCACAGATTCCGAGAACCGGAATCCTGGTAGCACGGATGAAGGCACCGAACTCGTTCAGAATGTCCTGGTTATAGTAATCAAAATCGCGCAAGGTGCCGCTCAAGACAATCGCGTCCGGCTTGAACTCATTGGCGACCGAAGGAAGATCGGAAACGTGGGTAACTTCCGTCGCGGGATTTTTCACCAAACGCTCGACGTTACTGAGGATATTCTCCATTGCCATCTGCGCGATTTGCCGCTCTCGCTTGAGCTGGCCCGCCGCCGTAACTCCCCACTCGGAACGCGCCACCTCAGAAAGGTCGTTACTGTCCCTCAACAGATTGTCTACGACCAGCACACGCGCGGCCTCGATTCGTTTCTCGATCGGCTCGTAGCGACAGTAGGTTCTTTGATTGAATGGAAAGGGGAGGGGCTCGGATGCGTTCATGGCGTCGGAAATGGTGTCTTGAGAAAGTACGTCCTGTGTCATCTTGATGTATTTAAACGTGGAATCCTTTCGAAATCAATTACAAACTACTCGGCTAACCCCTCTGTTTCGTGCTCTTAAGGAAACCCGGCATCCGCTGACCCGCGCCCGCTACGCCGATTTCTTCGCGTATTGCAGCAATTAGCAGTCCACGAAGCTTACCCCGAAAGGCGACGCTCTTATCTCTTGTTTTGTGTTCTACCAGGAGCAACATCCGTTGCCATGATGACTCAAGTTCGTCGGCCAACTGCGACACTTTTGTAATGTCGTAAGGCACCGCTACGGCTTCACATCCAGCACGAGCAAAGACCGCAAGGTAACGCGCGTTGGCCAGGTCCGGACACAAGAGACGACGATTACGTATCTTCAGTTCAACCCCGAGCAATGTGTGGTGAATCTCGACGCGCGCGTTCTTCTTCAGGCCTTCGAAATGATACGAGCGGGTCCGCATTCGCTGAATACGGTCGCGATAGATATTGGGAAGCCAGGCACTGCCGAGCTCGGCCTTAACCTGGTTCAAGTACTCTTCGAGGGTCATCGCACCTATAGATGATACGCGACTACCTCAAGGACACTTCAGCTAAAGGTTTTCGCTGTAAGACGTTAATTACTCGGCCAGGGAAGAGTCCGAGATAGAGCACTCCCGCGGCTGTAATAATGAGTGCCAGTGCGATACTCGCTGGTATCGGAGGGGCGGTCCAAGTAGTCGTTCGTTCACGGAAGAACATTACGATTATCAACCGCAGGTAGTAGTAAGCAGATACGGCGGTGTTGAGCACGGCGATCACTACCAGAATGTACTTAGCCTGGTCGATGGCTGCTTGAAAGACCATGATCTTTCCCATGAAGCCGGCCGTAAGGGGCATGCCGAACAGGCTCAACAGAAAGATAGTGAGTGAGAAAGCGAGTACCGGTGATTTGAAGCCGATACCGTTGTAGTCTTCGACTTCCGTGCGACGGTCACCTGCACGCGCGATAAGCTGGACCACCGCAAAAGCGCCGATGTTCATCACCGCGTAGATTAGGAGATAGAAGGTTACTGCCGTGATGGCTGCGTCGCGCTGATCGATGTTTGTCGCTGCGCCCGCTGCTACAAATCCAACCAGGGCATAACCAGCATGGGCGATCGACGAATAAGCAAGCATGCGCTTTACGTTGTTCTGGGCAATCGCCACCACATTGCCAACAGTCATCGTGAGTATTGCCAGTATCTCAAGGGCCAGTAACCACGCCCGATGCAGCTCACCAGCAACGTTCGGTACACCACCAACGACAATTGCAAACGGAAACGCGAATAGAAAGACGCGCATGAACGCAGCAAAACCAGCTGCCTTTGGTCCAGCCGCCATGAATGACGTAACCGCGGTCGGTGCGCCTTCATAAACATCTGGAGTCCAAATGTGAAAAGGCGCTGTCGCGATCTTGAAACCGAAACCGACGAGCAGCATTGCCGCACCAGCAAAAAGCAAAGGCGGGTACTGGGCATAGGGAAGTCGCCGGGCGATTTCGGCAATATTGGTCGTGCCTGCGAGTCCCGCGGAAGTTGTGGTCGCGCCGTAGACCAGCGCGATGCCGTAAAGCAGAAATGCAGAAGAGAACGAACCGAGGATGAAGTACTTCATTGAAGATTCGTTCGATCGCAAATCAGTGCGCCGGAAACCAGCCATGACGTAAGTCGCAATCGAAAGGATCTCGAGACCCAGGAAGAGAATTACCAAGTCTCCGCCGGAAGCCATCAACATCATTCCCACGGTCGCAAACAGAAGCAACGAATGAAACTCGCCTGCAGGCAGATTCTCACCTTCGACCCAGACCGTTGAGACCAGAACGATTAACGCTGCTACCAGGATAAATACGAGTGTGAAGCCAAGTCTCATCCCATCCAGCACAATCATGCCGTTGAAAGCCTCGGTCACTTCGGGGTAGCTGGTCCAAAGCCAAAGCGCACTGACCGCCGCGGCAGCAAGACCAACCAAAGAGATGCCACCTGTCAGCCAGCGCTGTGTTGGTTTGGCAAAGGCGTCGAACATCATCACGACAACGGCCACGACCGAGACAATGAGTTCCGGCAAGATCAACATGAAGTTGATGTCGGGCCTTGGAAACTGAAATGCCAGAAGTAAAGTCATCTTTTGAAATTTTTCTACTTCGATTCTTGCTCAACCGGGTTCGCTTCAACAGATTTGGTTAACTCGTACGTGCCTCCTGTTTGAGGCATTGTCACTCGCTGGCGCACCAATTCAACGGCTGCGCGCGAACGCTCCAAAAACGGGCGCGGGAACACACCCATGAACAACATCAGGATCAGCAAGGGAGCAATGAGACCCATTTCGCGTCCGTTCAGATCACGAAGTGCGGCATTCTCTGCATGGTTCAACTTGCCAAATACAACTCTTTGCAGCATCCAGAGCATGTAGACCGCAGCCCAGATCATCCCCGTTCCAGCTAACATCGTTGCAATCCACGCATAGCGAACAGCAGTCGACATCCAACTACCCAAAAGAATCAGAAACTCTCCCACGAAACCATTCAAGAAAGGCAGTCCGATCGACGCCAGGGAAGTGAACACAAAGAGAGCGGCGAACCACGGCATCGAGTGTGCGAGTCCACCAAAGTCGCTGATCAATCGCGTATGCCGTCGCTCGTAAATGAATCCGACGAACAAAAATAAAGCGCCGGTTGAAACGCCGTGATTGAGCATCTGGTAGAGCGCGCCCTGCATTCCGTACTCGGTGAACGAGAAAAGTCCCAGCACCACGAAACCCATGTGGCTCACGGATGAGTAAGCGACGAGACGCTTGACGTCAGGTTGGACCATCGCGACAAGGGCGCCGTAAATGATCCCGATTACAGCGAGCGTGATCATCAACCACGCCGCTTGTCGTGAAACAGTCGGGAAGAGCGCAAGGTTGAATCTCAGCAACCCATAGGTTCCCATCTTCAACAGAACACCCGCAAGAATTACTGAACCGGCGGTTGGCGCTTCGGTATGCGCATCTGGAAGCCAGGTGTGCACCGGCCACACCGGAACCTTGATGCAGAAGGCAATCGCAAAAGCCGCAAACAATAGTGCTTCGTGCGGACGGCTGGGAAGGCTGAAGCTGCCGTCCTTCAACGCGTTGAGGATCGTCACGTAGTCAAACGTTCCTTGTCCGATCTGCTGTGAATAAAGGAAGTACAGCGCGATGATCGCTACCAGCATCAACAAACTGCCTACCGCGGTATAGATAAAAAACTTGATGGCCGCGTAGATCCTTCGTTCTCCACCCCAAATACCAATCAGAAAGAACATCGGGACCAGTGAAGCCTCAAAGAAGAGGTAGAACAACAGCAGGTCGAGCGAAACAAAGACGCCGATCATTGCGCTCGCGAGTAACAGCAGGAAAACGTAGTAAGAGAGTTCTCGTTTCTTGATAGAGGTCCAGCTCGAAAGGATCGAGATCGGCATCAGGAGCGTCGTCAAAAGCACCAGCCACAGACTGATTCCGTCGACACCGATGTGGTAGCGCGCACCAATCGCACCAATCCATAACTTGTCCTGAACGAAGCGAAACTCACCGGTGTCAGCGCCCGCGCCACCGATCAGCAACAGCGAGACGCCGAAGGTCAGAATCGTCGCGACCAGCGCAATCCACTTATAAAAGGACTCTTTGCGATTCGGCAGAAAGTTGTACCCGACCACGGCTATCGCACCGAGTACAGGAAGAAGGATCAGAATCGTAAGTAGATGTTCCTGCATATCAGATGGTTACAGTGTTCTGACTCCGAAGTAAGCAAAGACTGCAATCAAGACGATCGCGCCCACAAGAATTATCGCGGCGTAACTTCGCACAAAGCCGGTTTGCACGCGACGAAAAAGTCGTGCTGACTCTTTAACCACGTCGCCGATTGAGTGAAGAACTCCATCGATGACGCCGATATCGAAAAGCTTCCACAGGCCTTCGCGCGAACCCGCGTTGATCGGATTGATGATTGTGGCGTTGTAGATCTCGTCAACGTAGTACTTCTTTTCAAGCACACGCGGCATCGCGAGCAAAGGTCTCCTTCTGAAGAGATACCAGCCCAGTCCAATGCCTGAGATGGCAATCAAGACTGATAGAAGCGCAAGTAGTCTCTCCGTTCGAATCTCTTCGGGAGAATGCGCATGTTCGGTATCAAGCGGTGCTGGCACTGGTTCCGTGTGACCGGTTTCCACAGACGTATGATCTGTGGCCGGCGCTGCGTGTGCTCCAGTGGTTGCTGGTATCTCGGCGATTGAAGGCTTTAGAGTCTCTTCGATGTAGTTCACCGGATGATCGCTGACGAGCGATCCGAGCGCGTACGACACACCGATCAAACCACCAAAGGTTGAGAGGAACGCGAGAACCACCAGCGGTACAGTCATCACCCAGGGAGATTCGTGTGGCTCGTGAACGCGTTGATGATGAACATGATCGTCCTGGTGATCCTGAAGGCTGGCCGGGGCGTCGCGAAAACGCTCGCTGCCCCAGAAAGTCATGACCATCATCCGCGTCATGTATATCGCGGTTAGCAACGCCGTAAACGCACCGATGCCCCAGAGCAGAGTGTTCCAGAAGGGGGACGGAAGACTAAAAGTGCTGGCGCTCCAGGCCTTCCACAGAATCTCATCCTTCGAAAAGAAACCAGCGAAGATTGGGATACCAGAGATCGCCAACCATCCCGTCAACATCGTCGCAAAGGTTATCGGCATGTACTTCCTCAAGCCGCCCATGCGTCGCATGTCCTGCTCGTGATGCATCCCGTGAATCACGGAACCTGAACCGAGGAAGAGCAGCGCCTTGAAGAATGCGTGCGTGATCACGTGGAAGATCGCCGCCACAAATGCGCCGAGACCTGCGGCAAGAAACATGTAGCCGAGCTGTGAAACGGTCGAGTACGCAAGAACCTTTTTGATGTCGTTTTGGGCCAGACCGATGGTGGCCGCAAACAGCGCAGTTGCCGCTCCGACCAACGCTACAACAAACATCGCAGTCGGCGCGTGAACGTAGATCTCCGAACACCGGACCACCATGTAAACACCCGCAGTCACCATCGTGGCTGCGTGAATCAATGCCGATACAGGCGTTGGACCAGCCATCGCGTCCGGCAACCAAACATAAAGCGGAATCTGTGCGCTCTTGCCTGCCGCTCCGATGAAAAGAAGGACAGCGGCAGATGTTAGACCACCGGCAAAGATGACCTTCAAGGTGAATGGCTCAACTGCCATCCCGGCGACTACCTGGAACACGCTGGTAACTTCTGTGCCCTTGGAGAAAAAACTGACCGAGCCGGTGAGATAGAAAAGCAGCAGCACACCCATGACAAAGCCCCAATCACCGACGCGGTTGGTGATGAAGGCTTTTTTAGCGGCGTCTCCCGCTTCTTGCCTGTCGAGGTAGTAACCGATCAGCAGGTACGAGCACAGTCCAACGCCTTCCCAGCCGACAAACATCAGTAAAAAGTTGTCGGCCAGAACCAACGTGAGCATGGCAAACATGAAGAGGTTCAGATAAGCAAAGAACCGGTAGAAGCCGGTATCTCCATGCATGTAGCCGGTGGCGAAAAGATGGATCAGAAATCCGACGAAGGTGACAAAGAGAACGTAAGTGCCACTCAAACGATCCATCGCGAGGGCGAAGTCGGCACGAAACCCTCGAACTTGAATCCAGGTCCAGAGGTGATCGAAAACGGGCTGGTTTGTAGTGAGTGCTCCGTATGAATTGAACGAGAGATAGAAGGCGACGACGGTTGAAACTGCAATCGATCCGCAGGCGACGAGACTAATAAACTTCTCGTTGCGGACACGACCGCCAACAAACCAATTGATTACCGCGCCCGCGAGAGGCGCAAAGATAATCACACTTAAGAGGTTACTTTCCATCAATCAATAATTGAAATTTAGAAATTCGAATTTGGAATTTAGAATTTGGAATTTGGAATTTGGAATTTCGAACTTGGAACTTCGTTTAGTAAAAACCTTTCGCTAGTAGGAAATTCAATCTCTCAATTCCAACTTACAAATTCCAATTTCCAATTCCAATTTCCAATTCCAATTTCCAAATTCCAACTCCGGGCTACAACTTCAGAATGCTGGCGTCGTCGACGTCCAGCGACTCGCGATTACGGAAGATCGTGATAATGATTCCCAACCCCACAGCAGCTTCCGCGGCAGCCACAGTCATCACGATGAAGACAAACAACTGACCGGTGACGTCCTGGAAAAAGCTCGAGAACGCGACGAAAGTCAGGTTCACGGCATTCAACATCAACTCAATGCACATGAACATCGCAATGACGTTTCGCTTAATGACGACGCCCACGACCCCAATCGTAAAGAGGATCGCCGACAACGCCAGATACCATGAAAGCTGGGGTTCCATATCTCTACTTTTGATCTCCAGAATGCTTTGAATGCACGTGTAGTAGATCAGCCACTTCGGCGGTTGAATCAGCATCGATTACTCGGGCGCCGGCGCTCGAGCCCTCGACGATACTTAATGGCAGCACTGCAGATCCGGGAATCGCTCGGGCCGTTGGGCTCATCGGAATTCGCCTGGCAAGTGAGATCGCCCCGACGATAGCCATCAAGAGCAAGATCGACGTGATCTCAAAAGGCAGCAGGTACTTCGTAAAAAGCCCCACACCAATGGAACTCGTTAGGCCAACATCTGAAGCACTGGTGGTCGGAGTATTCGGTGAATCCTGGACCGAGACGAGCATGAAAGCGGCCTCGGCAATCAAGAATGCGGCGAGCACGACCGCAAGCGGCAGCAGGTATCCAAGACGTCGACGCCGAGGCTCTTCCTCTTCAATGTTCAGCAACATGATCACAAAGATGACGAGCACCATGATTGCGCCTGCGTAAACGATAACCTGCACGGCCGCGATAAACGGCGCTGACAACATTACATAAAGAGAGGCCAGCGAAATGAAGACGCCGATCAGGGAGATCGCGCTGTAGAGCGGATTGCGTTGCACAACCATCGAGATTGCGCAACCGATGGCAAAACCACCGAAGATGATGAAGAGAATGGACTGCATAAAGAAAGAACAGGCCCTACGGGTCAGATAGGTCCCTCGAGCCCCTCACTTCTACCAGAACATCAAAACCGTCGCCGTCAAAATGATGTTGAGAATCGCCACTGGCATCAAGAACTTCCAACCAAAATCCATCAACTGATCAAAACGAAAACGCGGCAACGTGCCCCGGATCCAGATATAGAAAAAGAGAAAGAAGATTATCTTTGCGAAGAACCCTAAAACGCT
>DATBMP010000204.1:0-8174 GCA_036554845.1 Pyrinomonadaceae bacterium | reverse complement strand
AGCTAAAGAAGATCGCTGCAGGAGTGGATTCGGCCAGCGCGACGCGTTGGATTTGGGAGATAGAGGAACTGCGCGAACAGCTAATCGTTAATATCAATCGCAAGGTTGCGACGGATGCGCTTTTTCTGTCGATGGCGGGGTAGGCGGTGGTGAGGGTTCAGCAGTCAATAGTTACCGACGACTGACCACTTCTTCCATCTCACGCTTCGCGTTAACTTCCGCCAAAAGCTTCTCAGTCTCTATCACAAACGCTTCGACAATATCTTCGCCGGCAACTTTCCTCATCGGCACTCCGTCTTTGAAGATCATTCCGACACCGCGTCCAAACGTCACGCCTAGCTGCGAATCGTGTGCTTCGCCCGGTCCATTTACGGCACAACCCATAATCGAAAGATGAAGCGGCTCTTCAACGTGCGCCAACCGGCGTTCAATCTCCGTCACGATCCCTACGAAGTTATCAACATCCAAACGTCCGCATGTGGGACACGCAACGACCGTCACTCCACGCGAACGAAGCTCGAGGGATTTCAAAATCTCCCAGGCCACGCGTACTTCTTCCTGCGGTTCAGCCGCCAATGACACTCTGATCGTGTCGCCGATGCCTTCATAAAGAAGGATGCCTAGGCCAATAGAAGATTTAACAGTGCCCGTGAATGCCGTTCCAGCCTCAGTCACGCCGAGGTGAAATGGATAGTCAACGCGCTCGGCAAGCAGCCGGTAAGCCTCGACCGTGCGATGAACGTCTGAAGCTTTGAGCGAGATGATTGTGTCGGTAAAACCCAGGTCCTCGAGAATCTGGATGTGACGCATCGCAGATTCAACCATCGCCTCAGGTGTCGCTGTCCCAAACTTGCGCAGCAGATCCTTCTCTAAGGAACCACCGTTCACGCCAATTCGAATCGGGACCTTCTGGGCTTGTGCCGCGCGTACGACCTCGCGAACGCGTTCGTGGGCACCGATGTTTCCGGGATTAAGACGCAGTTTGTCGATACCTGCATCCAGGGCCATCAACGCCAACTTGTAATGGAAGTGAATGTCGGCAACGAGAGGAACGTCAGGCACGCGCTTACGAATCTCTTTGAGGGCCACGGCCGCGTCATTATCCGGCACAGCAAGCCGCACAACCTCGCAACCCGCGCGAACCATCTCCTCAATTTGTGCGACAGTGGCATCAACATCCGCCGTATCAGTCTTTGTCATCGACTGGACCACGACGGGCGCACCACCACCGACCTGCACGTTCTTAATCTGAACCGCTTTAGATTTGCGCATTATCAATTGGACCGAACTCGATCTATTTTGCTGGCTCGGTCGCGGCGGGTTTCGGCGTGTCCGCACGGCGCGAGAATGTCTTGATCAGATCGTTGCTGATTACAAAGACCATTAGCAGGATCACAACCACGAAACCGACCTGCTGGATCCGTTCACGAACTGTCATCGACAATTTGAGACCAATCGCACCCAGGGCGCCTTCAATTAGCAGCAGGAAGATTGCTCCTCCATCAAGCACCGGTATTGGCAAGAGGTTAAAAATGCCCAGGTTGAGACTCAGGAAGCCAAGCATCCCAAACAATCCTGCCCAACCGAGTTTCTCCACTGCGTTCGCTGCGGCGTTGTAAATTCCAATCGGGCCAGAAAGAGTGTTGCGCGCTGAACGTTGTCCCGTAAAAACCTGGCCAATTGCCTTGCCGGTAAGCCGCAGGATCTCAATGTTCGTATCAACTGCATATCGCAGCGACGCCCCTACTCCGGCTTGCACTAACGGAATCTCCTCACCCGAACGGATGCCGATTATTTCGCGACCATCAGCAGTCATCTTTCGTGGTGTCGCGGTGACATCGAACCGCTGTTTGTTTCTTTCAACTGTGAGCGTAACTGGCTGCGACTTATGATCCCTTATGTATTGCGTTACTTGTTCGGCACTTCGAACTTGTTGACCACCAACTGCAAGTACACGATCACCTACCTGAAGACCGGCTTCCGCCGCTGGCGCTCCTGGCGTCACCTCTCGCAGAAGGACCGGTACATCTCCATAGTCAGGAACAAAATCCAGGAACCCTGCGGTTTCACCATCTTCCGTCTGCGCTGTTGGAGTTATCGATAACGAAAGGCGCTGGCCATTGCGATCAACAACAACCGGCAACGGCTGACCCGGGGACAGCAATGCATCGCCCCGGATCGTGTCCCACTTCGGATTCTCAATATTGTTGAAGGACACGATTCTATCGCCCGGCTTCAAACCGGCGATCTCAGCTGCTCCGCCTTGAGACACCGCGCTGACCACGGGAGCTGGGGTTGCGGGTACGCCGTACATCAACGCTCCGGTCATCGGAATCGCGATCGCAGTGAGAATGTTCATCACTGGCCCAGCGAGCGCAACTAAGATTTTCTGCCAACGCGGTCGAAGATTGAACATCTCTTCGGCAGGAATATCGGTCGCACCTTCGCCTTCAAGCGGTGCATTCGACTCGTCACCACCGAGCTTTACGTAGCCTCCCAAAGGAATCAATGAAATACGATAGTCTGTGTGACCCCATTTAAATCCGAAAAGACGCGGGCCAAAACCAAAAGAAAACGTCTCTACACGAATACCAAACAATTTGGCCACGATAAAGTGTCCAAATTCATGCAGGACGACTGCGGCGCCAAGGATGAAGATGAAGGCCAGTGCTTGTGTTAAATAGCCCATTAAGTCAGAACTCTCTTTTCAGTCAGTATCAAAATTGAGGTGTTTAGACTCAAGGCAGCCGCGTTTGGTTTGCCACAAACGAGTTTACGCGGCAGTCGCTGGGGGCGTCAAACTGTTCTTTTGGCGAGCCTTAATCGCTTCCAGGTAATCGAGTTAGGTGTGTTGAGAATCTGCTTTGCTATCTTCCGGCGAGAATTTCCCCTGGCTTGATCAGATGTTCAATCTCAGCAACCGCAGCACAACGAGCGTCTCGATCAGTAGCCAGTACGGTCTCGAGATCTGCAACCGGCAAAGTGTTATGACGATCCATCACTGCCTCGATGACGCGCGGAATGTCGGTGAGACAAATACGTTCCTCAATAAATGCCCGCACCGCCTCCTCATTTGCGGCATTCATCGCCGCGGGTAACGTTCCGCCCTCGCGCACCGCGCGGTAAGCGAGCCTGATACACGGAAATCGTTCCACGTCGGGAGTTTCGAAATGCAATCCTGACAATCCTGTGAGATCAAGAGGAGGAAGTTCGCAGGCGTGCCGCTCCGGGTAGGTCAACGCATACTGAATTGCATGACGCATGTCGGTGACACCCATTTGGGCGATCACCGATCCATCCACGAGTTCGATCATTGAGTGAACGACCGATTCAGGATGAACCACGATATCAATTTGCTCTGCTCCAAATCCGAAGAGCCAATGCGCCTCAATCACTTCCAATCCTTTGTTCATCAACGTTGCCGAATCGATCGTGATCTTGGCTCCCATGTTCCAGGTCGGATGCAACAAAGCCTCAGATAAAGAAGCCTCCTGCATTTCGGCCAGACTGCGGGTTCGGAAAGGGCCGCCTGAAGCAGTCAGCACGATCTTCTTTACCTCTGAGCGCTTTTCACCACGAAGACATTGGTGCAGCGCGTTGTGCTCGGAATCTACGGGAAGAATTTGTGCGCCAGACTTTTGTGCTGCACGAGTCATCAACTCGCCCGCCATCACTAACGTCTCTTTATTGGCAAGTGCGACTCGTTTGCCGGCTTCGAGTGCTCGAAGGGTAGGAACAAATCCAACAGCACCGACCGTGGCTGAGACGACGATCTCGGCTTCGTGATGGGTCGCGACTTCGACGAGACCAGCTTCACCAATAACGATTCTCGGCAAGTCCAGGTCTCGTTGAAAAAGTTGAGCGCGAAGATTATGGGCTGCGGTTTCGGTTTCGACTGAGACCACTTCGGGTAAATGACGAGTGATCTGATCGGCGAGTTTTTCGATGTTATTGCCGGCACCCAGTGCAACTATCCGAAAGCGTTTACTGCCCAACGCCTCAATTACGCGCAGCGTGTTGCAACCGATAGAACCGGTCGAACCAAGTATCGAAACTCCCTTGGGATTCATGAGAATGAGTATGCCTGAATAACCTTATGAAATAGCAACGAGGGGCGAAAGTCAGTCCTTGCTTCATACACGTTCAATAGATCGATCTTTTGACCTGCATCGTTCACATAACTGGCTTGCGTAACTCGCCATTGGCCTCGTTGAGCAGTCAGTTGCACGGAAGCATTGACCGTCTTTCGTTCGCCTTCGACGCTGTAATTGAGAGTCGCGGCCCCACCGCTTTGATCCGTGCTGACGCTTCCAGTCACAAAGAACCCGAAATCCTTCACTTCACCAATGTCCTGCTTTAGCCTTTCATTCTTTCGTAAGAAGTCCTTGGCCACTGTCGATGCTTCGCTGTTGGAGATTGAATAGAAAACCAATCCAGCGATGCCGCCAACAACCGTTACCACGAGGAGACCGAGCACAATCACAATAACCGCAACGATGATGATGATTTTTTTAGTAGTCATTTTTAGGGGGGGGTCAACCGAAGTAAATGCGGGCAAAATAGTAGATGAGCGGCGCGTTGAAGAGCAAGCTATCCAACCGATCGAGTAATCCTCCATGACCCGGGAGAATAGTTGCTGCATCCTTCGCTCCGGCCCCTCGTTTCAAGGCACTTTCGCAAAGATCACCAAGAATTCCAACAAAGACCATCACCGCAGCCAACGGCAAAGCCCACCTCAACGGGAGTTCACGAAAGAACCAGAAGTGAGAAAGAGCCGCAAATAGGAGTCCGGCCAACACACCACCTACAACACCTTCCCAAGTCTTTCCCGGACTGATTGTCGGCGCCAACTTGTGCTTTCCCAGAAGTCTTCCCACATAATACGCCCCGGTGTCAGCGCCCATTAGCACCAGAAAGAAGAACGAAAGCAGATGGGCAGACAACTTCTGCTCGAATCCCGTGCGCAATCCAACCAGATGACTGCCGAGGAAAGCGATGTACAAGACACCAAGAATCGTTGCGCCTGTCGAGGCGATCATTTTGTCGAAGGGAGCCCCACGGAGAGTTGCGGCGATGAGCGTGGCGGCGGTCAAAACGATCAGGATCCACTGAAGCATTAAAAGCAGATCGGGTAGTTTTCCCGGTTCGTTGAAACAGAAGACGGTGAATATCGCGGCCGCGCCGAGAAAACCCGCAACCACATCTGGTTTCAACTGGAGCTTTCTCGCGAGCAGAAAGAATTCATAGAGCGCCAAGACCATGGCAGCGCCGGCCATCAATAAAAAGAGTGGTAGAAGTACGGGAACGAGAATTGAGGCGATTAGGAATGGGAGGACTACGACAGCGGTGATGATTCGGGACATGAAGGGGTGGTTGTCGGTGGTCTGTGGTCTCTGTGGCTAAGACCCCTTTGAATAGCACAAGTCAGGAAGGGGGCAAAGCGGTCCAGAGGCTTGATGTGAAGAGGTCAGTAGCGGGCCCGCTGGTTGCATCAAGCCAGAAGTGGGAGCCGCATCTGAAGTAACTGAGATCGTGCCACCGAACCGGCGGGGGTAAACCACCCTTCCCAACCTGATATCTTTGGCAACTGACTTCTGACCACTAACTTCTGACTTCTGACTTCTAACCTCTGACCACTGATTAATTGTTCGCATTGGCAACCAACTTCAACCCACCAAATCTTCGGTCGCGTCGTTGGTAGTCAACAATCGCCTCCAGCATATGCAGTCGGCGGAAGTCGGGCCACAGGGTTTCCGTTACGTAAATCTCACTATATGCCGCCTGCCACAACAGAAAGTTCGAGATCCGCAGTTCACCACTTGTGCGAACAAGTAGATCCAGGTCAGGCAGATTTCGTGTGTAGAGTTCGTTCGCAATTCGCTCCTCAGTCAAATCATCGGGAGCATTGTGCTCGTCCAGTAACCGACGCATTGCAGCCCGACAGGCATCAACAATCTCCGCGCGTCCTCCGTAATTCAAAGCCACGGTCAACACCATTCCCTTGTTTTCTGCTGTCCGTTCGGTGGCGCGGGCGATTTCACGTCGAACAGTTTCCGAAAGTGCGCCGGTGCGACCAATCGTTTGAAACTTGATGTTCTGCCGATCGATCTCATCCAACTCTAACCGAAGATAACGACGCAACATGCGCATGAGTGCGTCAACCTCATATCGCGGTCGCTTCCAATTCTCAGTTGAAAAGGCGTAGAGCGTTAAGGCACCCAGCCCCAGACGCGCACCGGTATCAACTGCCGCGCGAACAGCTTCGACGCCCGCCCGATGACCGGCAATGCGCGGTTGACTTCGTTGAGCGGCCCAACGTCCGTTGCCATCCATGATGATGGCCACATGACGCGGCAAGTGGTCCCAGGAGATCTCAGCAAGCAGTTTTGCTTCGCGAGATCCACTTCTCACAACTCCGGCAAAGTCAGAAAGCATGGGTCAATAATCTGGGGCTGATAGGAATTCGATACTGCGGTTAGGAAAACTGATGCAACGACTACGGTGCCATTCTTGCCGCAACACTAATCACTGTCAAACGATTGACGAATGTCGATTGACGATTGACGATTTCAGTGAAACTAACAGCTCAACAACTGACAACTGACAACTGGCAGTGACAAACTGACAAAGGACAAGTCTAATCATACGCGACTGACACGAGAGTCAAACCAGACGCCGGCGCTGTTGGCCCAACCAGCGAACGATCTCCCGTTTCAATCGCTGTCTGGATCTCCGTCTCATCAATCTCGCCTCGGCCAACCGCTAACAACGTACCCGCGATTGAGCGGACCATGTATCTCAGAAACCCATTCGCACTCGCTCGAATCTCGATCAACCGGGCACGCGCCCGATTATCCATCCTCTCAGTCACATCCAACTGAGTAATGGTCCGCATCCTGGTTTCAACGTCGCTCTGTGCGGCAGAAAATGCGGTCCAATCCTGAGTACCAGGAAAGAGTAAGGCGCAGCTTTGCATTTGTTCGAGATGCAAAGGGCGTGCGTCCTGATGCGCGTATCTGAGCCAGAATGGCGATAACACTGGGCCATTGATGACGCGATAGACGTAAGACTTTTCCCGCGCAGAATAACGCGCATGAAAATCGTCGGTGACCACTTCCGCCTGGAGCACGCGAAGGTCTTTGCCAACGTTTGCATTGATTGCGGAACGCAACTTCTCCACTGTGATCTCTCTTTCCAGATGTACGCTGGCTACCTGGCCCTCAGCATGGACGCCGGCATCAGTTCGGCCCGATCCATGGAGCACTACATTGCGACCGTCAATCAATGAAAGAGCTTGAACCAGTTCGCCCTGCACGGTTCGCAATTCGTCTTGAATCTGCCACCCGTGAAAATCGGTGCCGTCGTACTGAATGGTGAGTTTGTAATTCATTATCACGCGTGGGCTCAACGCGCATCAGCGATTTTTCGGCTGCCAGGCTTGATTGCAGGAACACCGGAGCGACACAGCTCGCACTCATTTGGATCGACGGCGGGAACATCGAGACTCATTAGCGAAACTCGAAGAACACCTACATCTGCACCGCCTGCTGAACGATCGACAATCGATGCGGCGGCCACCACTTCGGCGCCAAAACCTCTCAACACGTCAACGGTTTCGCGTGTTGAGCCACCCGTGGTGACGACATCTTCCACAACCAGAGTCCGTTCACCACGTTGAACTGAAAACCCTCTGCGCAATGTCATGACGCCATTGTCGCGTTCGGTCCATAAGAACCTCGCGCCTAACGCTCGCGCAACTTCATGACCGATCACGATTCCACCAATCGCGGGCGATGCGACGAGAGCAATCTTCTGGTCACGAAATTGATCAGCGATGGCCCGACCGAACTCTTCAGCCTGCTCGGGGTATTGAAGTACCAACGCACACTGCAGATACTTCTCGCTGTGCAATCCACTGGTGAGAATGAAGTGACCTTCGAGTAAGGCTCCCGTCGCTTTAAATCTTTCCAAGACTGCTTCAGCTTTCAAAACTTCACCTCAGTATTTTGAAATGCGTGCTACAATCCTTGCCCGATGCCGCCTTACACCAACCTCGTATCCGATTCAACTCTCGTACAAGAAACAATTGACTTGCTTCGCGATTGTGGTGGCCGCGCGAATACAGTTGAGATCGTTGATGCAGTTTTTAAGGTATCGCACATCGACTCTGATCT
>DATBMP010000184.1:0-3036 GCA_036554845.1 Pyrinomonadaceae bacterium | reverse complement strand
TTAACGTCGAGCAGTAGTTGATAGCGGTCACGATCGGCTTCAGCGCTGGCAAGGAGTAATTCAGATTGCCTTTCGGGGCCAGGAGTGGTCGGAGACCGTGGATGTTCGCTCATACAGGAACTCTCTCCTCAAATGAAACCGCTCAGCGGGCCAGGATTTTATAAATAAACCAAGTGCAAGACAAAGTTTGTTCTGTCGATGGTGACGTCGACACTTTCGACTTTCAACACTTCAATCTGAAGACGTTTCCTGAACCGCGCTGAATTTTCCAACAAAATTCACCAAAGTTAACGTTCCAGCTTCCGGCACTACTGTTGCCAATGCCTACGCAGGCAGTCGGAAGGAGACGAGTGATGCTCAGGATTTATATCCACGATCAGGTGCCGGTGACGAGCTTCGTGCTCGAGGGAAAGCTGGTCGGGCCGTGGGTTAAGGAATTGGAGAAAAGCTGGCAGAGTGCGTTGGCTTCTTATCCCTCCAGGATGATGTTAGTGGATTTAGCCGACGTCAGTTTCATCGACTCTGACGGACGAGCACTGCTGTCCAGGATGCGAGAAAAGGGAGTCAGGCTGTTGTCAACAGGAGTTCTGATAAATGCCATCGTTGCTGAGATCGATGCTGAGCAGCGAGATCGGCAATCGCACCAGGTGAACACTTAGGAGCAAGCAATGGATACTCGAATTATTTTTCTAATGGCGATCATCATTCTAATGGCAAGCCCATTGTGTGTTCCGGCGCAACAAAACGGAGCGATGTCGCCGGCAGAAGTGTTGACGCTGGACCAGGCAATCTCGCTTGCGTTAAGCGACAACCGCGAAGTCATGAACGCGCGACTCAGTATTGGCAAAGCTGAGGATGAAGTGGCGGCGGCACGAACGTATCGTTTGCCGAAGTTCGAATTCAATGCGCTTGCGGGACAACAGCTCGTGAGCCCGGATTTCACTTTTACCAAAGGTGTTCTGGGCAACTACGCGAACGTCGGTCCAATTCCCGATCGCGATATCAAGATGTCGACGCCGAGCCGGCCAACGGCCATTTTCTTCGGGCAGGTTACGCAACCACTTTCACAACTGCACCGCATTCGACTCAACATCAAACAGGCCGCTTTGTTTACTGATGTGGCCCGTGAACAACTGCGGGGGCACGAGCAGTCTGTCGTTAATAACGTGAAGCGCACCTATTACGGGATCGTGCAAACGGAGAGCGCGCTGCAAAGCGTTCGTCAGGCCCTGGCCTTCTATCGCGAACTGGAGCGGGTTACGGGTGATTACGTGGCGCAACAGGTGGCCCTTAAAGCTGACGACCTTGAAGTCAAAACAAGACTGGCTAAGACCGAAACCGAAGAGCTGACCGTTAGCAATCGATTGACGACTTTAAAAGAGCAGCTCAATCAGTTGCTGGGTCGTGACATCCGGGCTGAATTCAGAGTCAGTGCAATTCCGGAATCAACATTGTTCGAAACGGATCTGGTGGCAGCGCGCACGCGTGCGCTGGACCAGCGTCCGGAAATCAGAGAGGCACGTTTGCGAGTGCAACAGGCAGAGGTGGACAAGCGCGTCAAGAAATCTGAATACATCCCCGACATCAGTATGGCCTTCACTTATGCCTCTCCGCGCAATTTCGATGAGTTCATTCCGAAGAACTTTGCTGCTGCCGGGGTGGTGGTGAACTGGGAGGTGTTCGATTGGGGTAGAAAGAAACGTCAACTGGCAGAGAAACAGAAAACCGTCGATCAAGCCAACAATAGCCTGCGCGATGCCGAGAACAACGTGATGATCGAGGTGGGGGCAAAGATGCGCGACCTGCAACAAGCAGCGCAGACATTGCGCGTCGCGAAACTCAGGCAGGAAACGGCGCGGGAAAACATGCGCGTTTCCATAAACAAATACAAGTTGGTAGCGACACTGTTTTCCGACGTGTTGCAAACACAGGCCACCCTCGCCGACGCAGACTATGAATATCAAAAAGCGTTGCTGGGTTTCTGGACGGCCAAGGCTGAATACGAGAAATCAATCGGATTGGACAAATAAGAGAGAAGAAGGAACGGACAATGAGACTTACGAACCACATTGCATTGCTGGCAGCTTTCCTGTTCATGGCTAACTGCGCGTACGGTCAGGATGTTCACTACAACTATGATCGAAGCGCCAATTTCGCGGCATACAAGACCTATCAATGGGTCGAAATTCCGGGCGGCGCGGTGCCGGATCAGTTGATCGACCAGGCGATCAAGCGCGCAGCCGAAGAGCAGCTCCAGCAAAAAGGTCTCACCAGGGTCGAAAGCAACGCGGACCTTTACATCGGTTATCAGTTTGTACTCAACCTCGAAAAGAGCATCAGCCTATGGGATACGGGCGGCGCTGGCCCCGGCTGGGGATGGGACCCATGGGGCGGCAGCCGTAACGTGCAGGGCCAAACCTCAACCATTCCCGTTGGAATACTGTTAATGGATCTGTATGACATCGGAAAAAAGCAACTAGTCTGGCGCGGCGACGCCGTCAAGACCATCAATCTACAGAAAGACCCGGATAAGAATTACAAGAACCTGCAAAAGGTTATGGCGAAGCTTTTTAAGAACTATCCGCCTAAGGCCGGTAAGTAGGCGCCAATGGACCAGGTGTTCAATACGAAATCATCGGAGGCGACAAATGAAGTGGAGAGCGATTAACGCGGTGGCAGTGACGAGTAGCCTTTTTCTAACGGCTATCCTGGGAGGCTGCGGACACAAGCAGCCGGAGAAACGAGTGGTCCCTGTCAAAGTTGCATCAGTTGAGTTGAACGCTGCGAGCACCGAAGCGAAGTATTCGGCGACGATCATCCCGCGCACCGAGGTTGAGTTGGCGTTCAAGGTTGGCGGCTATGTAGACGCCCTTCGCACGATGCGCGGCGTAGATGGAAAGATGCGCGATATCCAGGAGGGTGACCGCATTACTGCCGGCGCCGTGTTGGCTCGTGTTCGACAAAGCGACTATCAAGTCAAATTCAAACAAGCAGAGTCTCAGGCCAACGAGGCGAGATCAGGCGTGAACGTTAGCA